>JAQUKI010000001.1 GCA_028719225.1 Fidelibacterota bacterium
CAGCCCCTCCCGCCGGCCTACCTTGACTGACAGATTGACTGTGACATCGAAAGCCGACGCGGCTGTGTGCCCGAACTGAGAAAGGCAGCCAATCCATTTCAGATTCTCTCCGTAATTGGCCGGTGGATAATGAACGTTCACAGAATCAGTCCAGTCCGATGATTCGACAACTTGTCCGGAGCCGTTAGCGCTGGTATAATTTCCAGACAGCATCTGCCAGTCGTCCGGTACCAACATCCCCAGAAATCCTTTGGACGGATTGCTGGCATCCGGATTTGAAACCGTTAAACTAAGTTCGACGGCGATGGTGTCGTATGGTTGGGCGGTTCCCGGCTGAGATACCGAATTGATCTTGCAATTTGTCAACCCGAGCAAGGCCGGAATCATAAATATAAAGAGCAGCAAGCGTCCGTCTGCTGGTTTTATTACGTCTTGAATAATTTTATTTCCGGTCACTTTTCCTCGATATTATCAGATGTTTTGATACTACCATACTCATACCGTGCATATTCACCGATTTACATTACCAATCTTAACGTGAACCGATGAGTCGCACCGAAGATTTCACCGTAGGTAACATAGGCATAATCGAACGTCGTCCCGAAGCGGCCTACGTCCGGCAATTGGAGCCCGAATCCGGTTGTCAGATTATGTTCGCTACCATTAGCGCGATAACCGCCACGCAAAGCAAACATGTTGAATAACTCATACTCCAATCCGACGCAAATCCATTCATTGGCATCGGTCGGATGAACTAATTCCGCAGAGGCTGTCAAACGATTCAATCTGGTCTTGAAAATATTGTCGCTGGCGCCAACCCTGAACAGCAATGGCATCCTGAATTGCTGATCGGCCAATGTTATATCCGAGCCGAAATGTTGCAGGGTGAATGCCAACTTCAAATCACGGAAACCGGTATGGTAAATTGTGCCTATATCAAACAAAAGATTTCCAAAACTTCGATTATCCAAAACCTCCTGAGCGTATTTTAATTGTAAACCGATAGTCAGTTTATCGGTATAACGACGTGCAACCGCCAAACCGACAAGATAATCCCCGGCGCCGATCATATTATCCGTTCCATTGGGAGCAAGCACAGTTGTCTCATTAAATTCCTGTATTCGAAAACTTATTGCGCTAACCCCAACAACAAATGATCTAATTGGAATTGCAACGGCGAAGGCATCATGATTGCTCTCCACCAACCAGTTACTATGCGAAAAAGTGGCTGACGGTCTGGTGACAAATCCAATGCCGGCAACGTTCCAAAAAACGGAATTCACGTCATCTGAAAGGCTGGTAAAGGCTTCGCCCATGGCGGCTTCGCGCGCTCCGACGCCGATTTTCAGAAATTGCAGTCCTGCGCTCCCGGCTTTGGTAAAATCAAATCCATAATCAAATTGTGCCTGAATATCACCTGCGAGAACCGATATGATAAACAAAGGTAGAAGTAATTTCTTCATACATATCACCTTACTTGATAAGGACCAATGATCCTTTAGCAGTTCCGACGTTCGAATCGACCGTCCAGAAATAAATTCCCGGAGCCGTTCGCTGGCGGGCATCAGTCAACTGATCCCAAACTTCTTCACCGGATGCGGAATTGTTATGCTTCATGGTTCTAACCAATTCACCCGCTACCGTATAAATTCTAATTGTACAGATTGCCGGTAAATTTGTCCAAACTATTGAATTGGCATCCGCTCTTGATGGAAATCCGGACGTTTCCCGAAAAGGATTCGGAAAAACCTTTACATGAAGTGTTGTTGTATCCGGAAAACTGGACGCAAGAACTGGTTCGCTATTGCGATTTGTTATCCAGCTCTCATTACCGGAACTGTCTTTTCCCGTAACCGCATAATAGTATCCAACACCCAGACTGATCGTATTATCGTCATACTGCCAGCGACCGGTCTCTTCATTAAAATAGCGATCAATCGAAACTGTATTTCCCGGCTTAATACTTTTTACTTTGGCTGTCCATGGTCCATTAAAAGAAATTTCACTCCGATAAAGGTTATATTCTTTGAAATCATTTCGGCCAGTAACCGGATCTAAATAGCTCGTTTCATTTGTATCCCAACTTATCGATATTTTTTTGCTGGAAGGCAGGGGCACAATTTCAATCTCCGGCGAGGGCGGCGGAACCGCAGTTATCCGGCAATCATTGTTATAAAGTGTCTTTGCATCATCAATCGTCTCCTGCAACATAGCCAATCCTTGTTTCAACTTTGCCTGTGCCGCATCTAATTCCGTCAACTGAATATCGATGCAATCTTTCAGCGGAAGGCCATCGACAGCTTCAACAATCGTTATCCGTATCGAATCGGAATCTTCAATATCATAAGGGCCACAGCTCATTATCATAATTGGAGCGACATGTTTTACCGGATCTGCTTGAAGAGATTTGTCGGTTCCATTCATTATCGCGTACAGACCGGCCCGGCTGGCTGTTCCGCTCAATGTAAAAGACTGACTTTGGCCGACAGTACTTGCCCAAAATACATTTGCCGGCTGATCTCTTCCATCCGAAGCCGGATCCGCTCCTAATAATGCATAACCGGCATATCCCGGCGTGCGGATTTCCTCAGCGTCATCCCAGTAATTACCCCAGTCCCACATATACTGCGTAAAATCGGCCATGTAGTTGTCATAGGCATAAAATAAAGCTCTCGTACTATCGTATGCCACCGATTCATCTTCACGGGTTTCTTCGTCTCCCCAGCCGTTATGAACGACCACGTCCTGATAACTCGGCCGGATTAAATAGACAAGCCCGAAATAAGCATCGGTCATTTTTGAACCCGTCAGGTTGCTCACGACATAATCAACGATGATCAGATTGTTAATATCGGGAAAACTCCAGGCTTTGCTGGTTCTCTTGACGTGAATGTTTTCCGGTGTCGTCCATTCTGCAACGATTGTCTGTTCCGGTTTATTGGGATCATAATCCGAACTTTCTACATAATTCTCGGTTTCGACTAAATCTTTAAAAGTACCGTAATTGACAGCAGATAAGGGTCCGTTTTCTGAAAAATTGATTGTCCCGCCGATGTCTTTCCATCCAACCCAAACTCCGGCACCCATCATATACGAACGTTGATCGTCCTTATCTCCTAAATCATGAGGACCGCCCGGCCAATCCATGCTGGGATAAAATTGGTACCGACTTGTAGGGCTTGGCGCGCCAATGGTTCCGTCGTCTTTCATCGTTTCCCAGAGTATGCCGCGATCATGAATTTTGAATGCGGCAGTTCGCTGCGCCTGAAGCGGTAAATACATAACTGTAATCGCGGAAAATAGAATTATGCTCTTCTGAATATTTTTGGTCATAAGTAAATCCTTCATATTACACCGGTTTTCAACGAAAACAGTATTTTATTCCAAAATATATTCTTCGGGGCGGGCCATAAGTTTGCCACGAAATATCATAACCATCTTCATCAACCGTTGTAATCGTACCATCGTTTATATAATTAGCCAGAACGTTATCAGAGTAATATTCACCCAGAGAAATCAAATTTTTCCAGTTAAATAGGTTGGTGACACGAAAATAGGCATAAAACTGGTTATCCTTACCGATTATAAACGACTTCTCTATTCGCAAATCTACCGTCTGATAGGCCGGATAACGATAGTTATCATAAGTATCCGGTGAATCCTCGGCATCAAGGTATGTGAATGTCTGACCGCTGATGTATTGATACAAGATACTTGCGCTAAGATTTTTGCAGATCGGCGTAATAACCGGAATAGCTAAGCGTTCCGGATATTTCACATACAGACCTGTTCTTAGAGTATGTGGGCGGCTGTAAGTGTTCTGCACCGGAATACGTTTGTTTACATCGGTATCCCATGTGTAAGTATATGTTCCGGATGAATCGATGTATATATATGCCGGACTCGCGCGACCGACTGTCGATTTCGAAAAACTGTAACTGACGTCAAACGTGAAATATTTAGAAAAAAGCGTCCTCAGAGTTACTTCAAAACCCCGTGCGTCTCCATAATCGCCGGGAAAGGAACTAACATAAAAAATTGTTTGAGATGTCTCATTTGTATAAGGATTATATCCATAAATGCGTCGATCAAACAGTTGTGAACGCGCATCCGTTTTATCGAACATGTCTTTATAATAAGCTGTCACATCCAAAACAGCCAGATTGCCGAAGTTTTGTTTGATGCCAACTTCGAACGATTTCGTCAGCTCCGGTTTTAACGGTTCCGCGGTTAAAAACACGACTCGCTCCGGGTCGCCAGACGTTGATGGAATGTGTGCCGCAACCCGGCCTTCGGCTATTGCCGCAGCGTTTTCTGCTGCAACCGCTTCGATAAGATATTGAGAGCGTAGATAACTGAGTTCGAACATCCGGTCTAACGGTGGCATCTGATAAAAATGACCGTAGCTGAAATGAAGTAAAGTATTCTCGGTTACCGGATACGAGACACCTAAACGCGGACTGAACATATGATAGGTCCTTGACTGTTCTCGCGGTTGATTCAGTACGTTTTCGAATGAATATTTAACATTTCCGTTTGAATCAACCTGATCTCCGTCCGGATCCAAACTTGCCTCGTAGTCGGGATTCGCACTGAATTGGTAAATGTTGTTTGTGGCAAACCATTCATAATTCGGATCGAAATAATCATATCGCAATCCGAAATTTAGAATCATGCTTTCGAATTCCATTTTATTTTGAATGTATGTCGCAAATTGGATGGGATAGTAAGTCTCGTTCAAACCGCGATTCATCCATAATTCAGGATTTTCCTCTCTATCAATATATGAAGGATAGCGATAAGATTTTAACTCGGCTTCTTTATTATAACGAAACTCAAAGCCTGTTTTTAAAAAATTATATGAATTCCACTGCCAATTCAAACTGCCGACCAAAGACAAATCGCCGGTTTTCCAATGCTGGTCATAAACAAATGACCAGGCGTCGAACGGTTCAACATAAGTATCATAAGACAAAGTATCATAACGTTGCCAGCCCCAAATATCGGGGTTGGAACTAACGCCAAGTTCTGTATATTTGCTCGGATATTCCTTAATATCCACCGAATAATAACTCAATTTCAGATCATAGTTCATTTTATTTGAAATCACATGATCCCAGAGAAGGCTAGCACTAAATGTTTCCGTGTCCAGTAACGATCCCCATCCGCGGTAAAATTTGGCCTGATTGACAAATTGACCTTTTTCCTGCATGGTCGAACCTTCGTCCAAATTATAAAATCCAGTCAGGCGCAATTTCATATTCGAGTGAACCTGAAAGGCAAAATTATAGGTCACGTTGGTAAGATCGTGCGAATTTCTCGGATGCGGAAGTGTGTATGCCTCACTTTTGAGCTGGGATGCCACGAAAAATGTACTCTTTAGGTCGCCAATATTAAAAAGCAAACCGCCGACTGAAAAATAAAAATTATAGTCTGGAATTTTCCGATAATCATAGATGTTTTTTCTTCGATAATCCGTCATCCAGTCCGGATCTAATACGCCCAATCCAAGCGAGTCATTATGGTAGTTATAAGCGTAATCAAGCCACCAAATATCGTCGGGAGTGTTTGTGTGATCGCGATATTCTTTCTGATATTTAGACCACCACTTATCATCCGATGCGGACATTTGCGAGATAAATTCCGCTGAATCTTCTGCCGTCGGAGAAGAACTCCCAAATGACGACAACCAATTGTCATATTCATCGGATAGGTTTTCCAAATGATTCTGATACTGATTCGCGGTCGGATGGGCATAAAGATATGTGCCAAAATGATGTTGTCCGGCTAAACCATATTCATATTCAAGTGAAAATTTTAACTTCTCTTTGCCTTCTTTGGTTACAACGTTTACAATTCCAGACTGAGCTTCACCGTATTCAGCATTAAATCCGGAGGTTATGATTTGTAATTCCTGAATAGAATGCAAATTTACATCCGTAAATGAACCGCCTTGATCTGCGCGGCCCTCCATTAGAGAAGCGGCTCGTACGCCGTCGATGTACCATTTGACTTCACCCTGATCTCCACCTCGGATAGAATACCGGCTTTCACCACGACCGGCTTCATTCGGACCAGAAATAACCGGGGCCGGATCGAAATAAACACCGGTTTGAATCATCATAACTTCTTTCGCATTGCTAAAAGGAAGTTGGGTTAATTCGTCTATCTCGACAAATTGGGTGCTGTTGGTGACATCTTTTTGAATTACCGGCCTTTTGGCAACCACTACAACCTCTTCGCCCTCAATTGCCTGAGTTTCCAATTCCGCGTTGACCATTGTAGTATGATCAGTCATCACTTTAATATCCGTGATCGTCATTTTTTTATATCCAATAATGGATGCATTGAGGGAATACACACCCGGTGGAACAGACAAAATGAAATATTCACCGTTTTGGTCTGTAGCAGCTCCGAATTCAGTACCTTCCAAAATGATGTTCACTCCGACCAGAACCAGACCGGTTGTTTTATCGGTAATCACTCCGTGCAATTTTCCGGTAACACCACCCAAACAGATTGTGGTCATCAGGTACAGCAGTACTACAATCGAAAATATTTTGTTCGTCGTCCGCTCCATATCGTCTCCCATTGATTTTACAATTGTCAGACCATTTCACATATATTGATCGATAATATCCCGGATGATTTTAAACCGAGTTTCCATGATTTCGATGACCTCTTTTTCATCACCCGCTTTCAAGGCCGTGAGCAAATTACGATGCAATTCGTAATCTTTTTCGTGCGGCATGTGAGAATTGAGCACTTCTAGTTGGTCATCCGAATAAAGGTTGGTAATTGCTATCACGATTTCAAAAAGGATCGTATTATTAGCCGCCTTCCGCATCATGTTTTCAATTTCCAGATAATTCAATGCACATTTAACATAATCATCGGGATAATTTTCAGATTTCTTCAACAGTTCTTCAAACCGGGTGAAATGCTCGGCGGTCAGATTTGGCATCGCCAGATGAATGATACGGCTTTCAATGGCTATCCGCGCATCTATCAGTTCGAGCAATTTTTCCTTTTTTAAGGATTCTTCAACAATGACCGGGTTCGGTAAAAATAATCGATTAAAATATTTTCCGACAAACATGCCACTGCCGTGTTTTACCTCGACCGAATTAATGGTTTCGAGTTTCTTAATCGCCTCACGCAGAGTTGGTACACCGACCTCAAACATGCGCGCCAGTTCCGTCGCTGAAGGTAACCGATCGCCTTGTTTATAACCTTGTTCGGTCACGAAAATCCGCAATTTTTTAACAATTCCATCGGGTAAGGATTGTTTACGGATGGGCATTATGCCATTTGTTTCATTCATTTTATCTCCAAAATTGTGCCGGTTTGATATCGAGTCAAGATACTCGAGGAGTAATCTATGAATTCTTTTGAGCGCGAAACCTGAAGTAATTTTTTCCTTAAGATTACCGGAACCATCCAATTGCTCCTACGATACTCATCAACTCATAAAGTTATCAAAAGATATTAAGACTTTGTAAGTGTAAAGTTTTTTTTAATGATTTGCAAGAAATATTTCCGCGTCAGGACAAAAGGATTAGCGGCAGGTTATTTCCGAAGCGTATGTTTTCGTTTTTAATAAATTCCTAATTCTTTCGCCAGATTGATGATTTTTTCAAAATCCAGCAAACTGACAGATGAGGGCACCGAATGATCGGATGAAAAAATATATCCGCCATCCTCTTTTAAAATCGGTACAAGTCGTTTCATCTCCGCCATAATCTGCTCCGGATCGTTCCAAAGAACAGCATTGATGCCGCCGTGCAAAACAAGGTCTTTCCCATATTCTTTCTTTAAAAAGAGTGGATCCATTCCCGCCTTGACTTCGAGCGGATTCAGCGCATCCAATCCCATAGAAATCAATTCCGGAACGAACGGATTGATGTCGCCGCAGGAATGCAAATGTGCCTTGATTCCCTTCGCATGCGCCCAATCAATTGCTCTTTGATGAAATGGTTTGAGTAGATTTCGGTACATTTTCAGCGAAAAAAACTGGCTGTTTTTGTAGCCCATATCATCCGGCCACCAAATGCTATCGAAGTGATAACCCGCATCCCAAACCATGTCCAGCAAAGTCAGATTGACTTCCAGCAAGTGACCGAACATATCGCGGCACCAATTCGGATTCTCGACTAAAGCAAATAAAAACCGTTCCGTTCCGACGATCCATGAATGAGTCACATCAAATCCAAACCATAGATCGGCGCAAATCCAGTTGCCTTTTTCGCGCCACCGTTGAAAATCTTGCTCCAGTTCTTTCCAACTGATACGAATCGGATCGGGTGTAATTTGCTCTTTCGCACGTTGCCATGACGCGGGATCGACGATAGTAAAATTCAGAAACTCCGGCGTGGAATTCTGCCAGAGCCATTCTTTTTGTGTTGCGCCCCATTTCGTTGTGTAAATTTTGTATTGCTCAGTTACTTCTATGGTTTGCTCAGGATAACACGGAGAATTGTCAACCTTGATATGTTCGACACGGTCTATTCCAAAGAAATCAATCCAGTTAGTATCTTTCGGCAAACCCTCTTTTTCCCAGCGGGTGAGAGTGGCTTTCCATGGAGTGTCGATAATTGGAATACGGTCGGCATGACGATGTTCGAACATACGTAAAAATCTTTCTCGGCTGGTCATTTCATCCATCCTGATCCTCATTCTATCTTTTCCAAATCATTGATTACAACAGTACAAACCATAACAAAACATTTTTTAATAAATCATATGTAATGACAATATAGAGCAACATTTGAATAAAATGAAGATGTTTTTCGTCGTCATGACTATTTACAGATAGATGAATAAACGGTAAGTTTGTGTTGTTTATTAAGGAGAAGAAATGAACGGAAAAGAACTGGTACTGAATGCAATCCAAAACGAAGCAACACCGCGAGCGCCGTGGGTTCCATTTGTTGGTTGTCATGGCGGAAAACTCATCGGCAAACCGGCTGACCGTTATCTACAATCCGGACAGTTGCTTGCCTCTGGTTTAAAAAAAGCGTTCAATTTGTATCAACCGGATGGTTTACCGATCATTTTCGATCTTCAGATCGAGGCCGAAGCGCTGGGTTGCGCTCTTCATTGGGCAGAAGACACTCCACCGGCTGTTATTTCACATCCTTTGGATTCGCAGAACAGGAAAACTCTCGCTAATCTTAATCACTTCGATACAAATCTCGGCCGTTACCCGGAAATCGCCATGGCACTGAAAATGATTAAAAAGGATTTGGGAAACGACATCGCCATTTACGGCTTGATTTGCGGTCCGTTCACACTGGCTCTGCATTTGCGCGGCAATGAAATTTTTCTCGACATGTTCGATCATCCGGAAAAAGTGACTAATTTGCTTTCATTCTGCACGGAAATTGGACGAAAAGCGAGCGATTTCTACATTGAAAACGGAGCGGACATTGTCGCGGTTGTCGATCCGATGACCAGCCAAATCTCACCAACACATTTCCATCAGTTCGTTTCACCGGCGGTGAATTCCATTTTTAATCACATTCGTGAAAAGAAAAGCCTATCTTCTCTTTTCGTTTGCGGCAACGTTGACCGGAATCTCGAATGTATGTGCGAGACTTCGTGCGATAACGTTTCAGTTGACGAACAAATCTCGATCCCCAAACTCAAAACGCTGGCGGAAAAACACGGAAAATCCTTCGGCGGGAATCTCAAACTGACCGTCACACTGCTAATGGGCGATGAAAACGACTGTCGGTTAGATGCGATCCGGAACCTCGATGAGGGCGGCAGGAAGGGCTTCATTCTTTCACCCGGTTGCGACCTGCCGTATTATGTCCCGGAGAAAAACCTGCAAGCCGTCGCCGAAATGGTTCATGATGAATATCAGCGTGAATTTCGCCGGAAAACCTTGTCTGTAAAAACGCAAAATTTCGACCATATTTCCCTGCCGGATTATCAAAACAGCGATACGGTCATTATCGATGTTGTCACTTTGGATTCGACATCTTGCGCACCGTGCCAGTACATGGTCGAAGCCGTATATAAAGCGCTTGACGGATTGAATGTCAATGCTATCATACACGAACATAAAATAAAGACAGAAAATGGCGTCGGTATGATGATCAAACTCGGCGTTACCGGCATTCCGACGATTTGCATCGATGGCGAAGTCAAATTTTCGTCGATTATCCCCGATCAGCCGACATTGAAAGCAGCGATTCAAAACGCCGCTGACCTGAAAAAACGAACGACTCCTCGCAAATGATCCCGATCTGTCTCATCACCGGTTTTCTCGGGAGCGGCAAGACAACCCTACTGAAAAATTTTATTTGGGAAAATCGTAATCGGCGAATCGTTTATATCGTTAATGAATTCACGCCAGTAGATGTCGACGGTGAATCGATCCGAAGCAAAACCGACGACGTCATTTCGATTCCCGGCGGTTCGATTTTCTGTAAATGTCTTGTCACGCGGTTCATTGACCTGCTGAAACAGATTCCGGAACGTTTCTCTATTGACGGACAAGAGATCGAAGGCGTCGTTATCGAAGCAAGCGGAATTGCCGATCCGCGAGTTGTTCGGCAACTTCTTCGCGAGACACATCTCGATAAACAATTCTTCGTCAGCCAAATCATTGCCATTGCCGATCCATTTACATTGCCGAAATTACTTCTAACTCTTCCGAACATTCGCTTTCAGATCGAAGCCGCAGATACAATCCTGATCAACAAGACCGATTTGGCATCGCCCGACGCTGTGAGGCAAACCGAAGCGCTCATTCATGAAATCAATCCCGACACGCCATGTATCCGAACAACATTTTGCCACTGTGAAATCGACCTCTTGAACACGGAACCATCAGGTCGCGAAACAGCGGGCACGCTGGAGAATTGTAGCAATCCAAACTTTTCCAGAATCTATATTCCGAACCCGGAAATATCTGTTGAAAAACTGAAGTCGGCCGTTTTACCGATTTCGGATGCGATTTACCGGCTCAAAGGATTTTTACAGACGGATGACTGTATGGTTTCTGTCGATTTCTCCGGCTCGGGCTGGCAGATTGAAAAAGCGCCGAAGCATATTCAAAATCCCGGACTTGCAATCATCTACCGCCCGGAAGATCAAATAAAAATTCAGACAATATTCACCAAACAGTAAGTTTGACCGGCTTTTTTATCGCAATAAAACACTAAGATTTCTTGTTAAGACGGGGACACTTTCCTGTGCTTGCGTCGGTCCGAAATTGCTCAACTTTCGCGCAAGTGTTTTCAGTAATGCTTCATCGACTTTCCCGGACAATATTCTCTCGGTTTCTTCTTCGGTGACATCTTCCAACCGCCCGGCTAATTTCATCACAGCCGCGTTGTGCGGGCATTCTCGCTGACATTTCATACATCCCATCAGCGCGTTGTGGGCGTCCGGATTCATCCAGTCGGGAAATTCTCCGGAAATTTCATTATAAAGCGTCACACATCGTCCGGCATTGATCACAAAATTCTCGTCTGTAATGCATTGATTGGGACAACGGCTCCGGCAAATGCGGCAGGTTTTACAGGATTCCATCATCGCGACTTCGCGCCAGTTGTCTTCCTGAAACTCAAAATCCGTATAAAAACCATAGAGCGCCAAAAAACTGCCGAACTCATCATCATAAGTGATATTGTTTCGTCCGTAAGTCGTCAATCCGCTCCGAACAGAAAGCCGTTTGTAAAACGTATTTCTGGCAATTTCCATCCGAAAACCGGGCTTTAGGATGATCTCGCGCTGGACCGTTTCTTTAATCTCATCCATCGTGTAGTCGCCTCCCGAATATTGCGGTGAAACCATGATTTCGTGCTTCTTTCCGCGATAATGAAAATTGACCAGCATGAGCGGCGTGAAAATCGCGACGAGGATAATAAACTTAGCGTCGGAGAAATCCGCCGGAACGACAAATTTACGGTTGGCGACATAACTCTGAAACGTCGGATTGTCGCTCAATTTTCCCGTTTTCTTCAGTTGATCGATGTCATCCTGAAGTTCGGGAAGATGCTTCACCGACATCGTTCTGTATTTATATCGAAATTTCGCCGCATTCGGATTTGCCTGATCTGAAGATTTTCCAGCCAGCAATTTGCCCGGCCGGACGGCAAACGCACAACCACCAATTGTCAGCAACCTTAGAAAATCCCGGCGCGAGAGTGTCGATGAGTCCATAATATTCTCCTTTTTCACTAATATAAAAATAGCGACGACGGGCGCTCCTTCCAATATTAAATTCCGAAATCGGACGATATGAAAGATAAGCGGGAAATGAGAGAGATAAATGACCGAATCGATTTTGTCTTCCTTGTCAAAGCGCCTTTTGGAAACTAAATTCTCCTAAGTTTGAAAGTTAAGAATTGAGTTGATTCTAAGAACTAAAAATCTGAGTAAAAAATTTGGAAACCGGTGGGCGGTTGACGGCCTGAACCTCGAAGTCGAAAAAGGGCAGATTTTCGGTTTTCTGGGACCGAATGGCGCCGGTAAAAGCACGACCATCCGGATCTTGCTTTCACTGATCAAACCGACGATAGGTGAGTTTTCATTCTTCGGACAAGATTTCCGAAAAACCGGCCGAAATGTTTACGCCAAAATCGGGGCGCTGGTTGAAAAACCGGATTTTTACCAATTTCTCACCGCAAGACGAAATCTTCAGATGCTCGCCGGACTCAGTGGCGGTGTTCGCGATAAACGCATCGACGAGGTTCTCGAAATCGTCAAACTCGCCGATCGAGCCGATGATCGGGTAAAATCCTATTCGCATGGAATGAAACAGCGGCTCGGCATCGCGCAATCGATTCTCAATCATCCGGAAATCATCATCCTCGACGAGCCGACAAACGGACTCGATCCCGAAGGCATCAAGGAAATCCGCAAACTGATTCTGCGTCTCGCCGGAGATTTCGGCATCACGGTTTTCCTCTCGTCGCATCTCCTGCACGAGATCGAACAAACATGTTCGCATGTGGCAATCATCGATAACGGCAAACTCGTGGTGCAGGGCGAAGTGCACGACCTGCTTCGGAAAAACGATTTTTACGTCACCGAAGTTCAGGTTGACGATCCACAACGCGCCGTGGCTTTACTTGAAAAAGAAACCTGGATACAAAAAATAACGTCTGGCGACGGCGTTTTGAAAATACAGATCCCGGCGGAATCCCGGCCACATCTGACTCAATTTTTAGTTGAAAACGGATTCGCCGTCTCGTCGGTCATTCCGCGGACGTCGCTGGAAGATTACTATTTAACCTTGTTAAACCGGGACGTGAAATGACGCTGTTACTGAAAGCGACATGGTACGAAATCATCAAGATTGCCAGCAAATGGCGAACGTATATCGGTTTCATCACGATCGCGATTTTAGTGCCGGTTATCATGTTTTTGGTACGGAAATACGGATTCGGCGTTCAGGATAACGCACTGAATTCAATGAAAGATTCTTTCATGTTCGTCGGTTCGCTTGTGAACGGACTGATCGTCTCCTATTTTCTAATGAACGTACTCTGGGTACATTTCCCGTTTTTCATCGTTTTAGTAGCCGGCGATGTCGTTTCGAGCGAAGGCGCGGCAGGAACATTTCGCATCTGGCTGACACGTCCAATCTCGCGGTTTCAGGTGATCACCGCCAAGTTTATCGCGACGTTCGTTTATACCGCCGCGATCGTGTTGTTCCTTGGACTTTTGAGCGTCGGGCTCGGCATGTTGATTGTCGGCGGCGGCGATCTTTTCGTTTTTGATAAGGGAATTTTGATCCTGAGCCAAGGCGAAGCATTGTATCGTTTTCTCATCGCCTATCTGTTGGCCGTCTGGGTGCAAATGACTGTCGCGTCACTCTGCTTTTTATTTTCATCGTTAACCAGCAACTCCGTCGGACCGATCATCGGAACATACGCAACACTGGTCGTTATGTTTATTTTGTCAGTGCTGAAAATCGATGCCTTAAAAGTAATTCATCCGTACCTCTTCACCTCTTATTTCGACGTTTTTTTCGCGCCTTTCAGCGATCCGATCCCATGGCGGGAGATCGCAGGCGACGTCGGCAAATTAGGAATTTTCATCCTCGTTTTCTATCTCGCAAGCGCGATCAGTTTCATCCGGAAGGAGATTACGACATGACGGCAGGTTCAATAAATTCTTTCAAGAAAGGTTTGATGGTCGTGATTTTAACCGGAATGGCGCTTGTGTCCGTCGGAGGAGCGCAGGAAAATCCGCAGGAAATACTTGCCAGGGTCAACGCGCTTTATTCCACTATCGACGATTATGCCGCCACCGTTACTCTATCCGTCAATATCACGAATTTCAGGATGCCGAAAAAAGTTGTGAAAGTATTTTACAAGAAACCGGACAAATTTTCGATGAAGACGGACGGTTTCGCGATGATGCCGAAAGTCGGCGTTTTCCCGGTGCCGTCGAACTTTATCCCGGCGGATGCACAGGTGCGTTACAACCGTTCCGAAGCACTGAAAGGAATTCGCTATCACGTTCTCGATGTGAAGCCGAAGGAATCGGATAAAAAGGATCCGGAAATCTCTCTATGGATCAATTCCAAACGCTGGACAATCGATCGCGTCATTCTGGGCATGAAAGATGCCGGAAGTTCGGAGGTCAACCTGCATTATCGCCAAATCGAAGGAAAGTGGTTGCCGGATTCGACGGTCGTAACACTGAATTATGAAAAAGGGATTCCGAAACTCGACCGCCCGAGCATCGAAAGACCGATCGACGATCCGGACGTTCCACGCCTCAATGTCGAATCTTTATCCGGAACAGTCAGACTCATTTTTTCTGACGTTGTCATCAACTCCGGACTCGACGATTCCTTTTTTGAGACGGAAGAAAAGTAATTTTTCAAATTTCCCGCCGCAATCTTTCAATGCGTTGCATTTAAATTTCTAAAGTGTTAATATTCGGACAGAATGATTGAAAATTCATTGAGTAACGTCGCATCGAATCAACAACCGGAACAAAGGATCGAACCGATATGACGCAGGTGGAATTAACACTTCTGGGAATCGTGGCAGAAGGTGAAAATCATGCTTACAACATTGAAAAGATCGTCGAGCAACGTGGATTACGGGAACGGCTGAGCATCGGGTTTTCAACTATTTACGCCGCGCTCAAGAAACTACAAAAAGAATATTTGGTAGAGAGCCGGTATGATGCTCAGCAAAATCTTCCCGGCAAACGCATATTTTCCCTCACACCTCTTGGCAAACGGACTTTTACTCAGGAAATGATGAAGGCGCTTTCGGTTCCACAACGTACAGAGTCCGCTTTTGAGGCCGCGCTTTGTTTTGCCCACCTTCTCAGCCGCGCGGAATTGAAGGAATCACTCTTGCTATATGACGCCGAATTGAGCCGACAGATTCAGATCAAGGTTCGCGAACTTACCGACTGCAACCTGAACGAAACCGTCAAACGCGGATTATTGACCCGCCCGCTGACGCTGATTCAGGCAGAACGCAAATGGATTCGCGAATTCATGGGTTTGTTATAAACGAACATCAACGGAGTTTTCTATGAACGAATGGATTCAATACCTGTCATCCAACCCGCTTGCCGCGGCGGCGCTGATCGCCGTTCTGATGCTTTTCATCGTAATGGTTCTGTCCAAACTGATCAAATGGGCGGTCATTTCGTTTTTAATTCTGGCGCTGGCGCTGGGATTGACATATAAAAATGCCCAGAAACCAAAGATGGTGAAGCAGATCGAAAAACAAGCCGAGAAAATCATCAAAAAGAGCCAGAAAAAATCGGAAAAAAGCCTCGATGCATTGAAGGAAAAACTGCCCAAAAGCAAATGACGATCGGCTCGATCGTCTTCGTATTTTGATAACAAATTTTATATGGAGAATTTATGTCGAATTATGTCCCCGAACCATTTCGTATTAAAGTCATTGAAAAAATATCCAAAACAACACCGGAAGAACGTGAAGAACTGCTGAAAAAGGCTGGCTACAATTTATTTGCCATTCCATCTGAAAAAGTTTATATCGACCTGCTGACCGACAGCGGCACCGGCGCAATGAGCGACAATCAATGGGCGGGAATCCAGACCGGTGACGAAGCGTATGCTTACTGCCGGAATTGGTTTCACTTCGAAGAAACTATTCGCAACCTGACAGGATTGAAATTTGTCATTCCCACCCATCAAGGCCGGGTCGCTGAAAATCTTCTCTTTTCCGCAGTCGTTTCCAAAGGGAAAGTCGTTTTAAGCAACAGCCATTTCGACACGACGCGCGCCAATGTTCTGGCGAATCAGGGTATCCCGCTGGATCTGGTAATCGACGAGGGAAAAATTCCCGACTTCATTCATCCGTTCAAGGGCAACATCGATCTGCAAAAATTAGAAAAAACCATCCGGCATTACGGTAAAGAAAATATCCCGTTGGTCATTCTGACGATTACCAATAATTCCGGCGGCGGCCAGCCTGTTTCCATGCAAAATATCCGCGAGACAAAAGCGCTACTCAAATCATATGACATTCCGCTTTTTCTCGATGCGTGCCGTTTTGCCGAAAACGCTTATTTCATTAAAATACGTGAAGCGGGCTATCAGCAGAAAACCATCGATGAGATCGTTCACGAAATGTTTTCATACGCTGACGGCGTTACGATGAGCGCCAAAAAGGACGGACTGGTAAATATCGGCGGCTTTCTCGCATTGAACGACGAGGCGCTTGCCGACCGTATCAAAGAGCATTTGATCCTCATCGAAGGTTTCCTGACCTATGGCGGTTTGGCGGGACGCGATCTCGAAGCCATCGCCCGCGGATTGAAAGAAGTGCTGGACGAGGATTATCTTGAGTATCGCGTCGGACAGGTAAAATTTCTCGGCGACATGCTGGAAGCGAGCGGCGTTCCGTTCATCAAACCGACCGGAGGTCATGCAGTTTATATCGATGCACGCCAATTCCTGCCGCACATTCCACAGAGCCAATTTCCGGGACAATCGCTCGTCGCCAATTTGTATCGCCGTGCGGGAATTCGCGCCACAGAAATCGGCAGTTACATGTTTGCGCACGAAGATTCCAGCACCGGTGAAATGGTTTATCCCGATCTCGATCTCGTTCGGCTGGCAATTCCGCGCCGCGTTTACACGGAATCGCATCTTCGGTATGTCGCCGAATCGATCATCAAATTGTACCACGACAGAGACAGTCTGAAAGGAATGAAGATCGTCGCCAAAGGCGAGTCAAGCCTCCGGCATTTCGTTGCGCGTTTAGTCTTTATCGAATGAAATTTGTTTTGAGAAGGAAAATGTATGAAAAAAATATTAACGTATTTTACAGGAATTATTTTGTTGTCGGCAATTACTACAGCCGCTGATCTGTCCGTCATACCGACACCACAAAGCGTCCATTTCCAGCCGGAATCGTTCGGTTTTACCGAACTCAATTCGGTTCAGATCGTTTTGGGCGATAGCATCACAGCGGATGACGAAGGCGTTAAAATTCTCCGCGAAGCCATCGTCAATTCATTCGGAATTCAAACAAACGTTGTCCAGACCGGTGATAACTCCGCGCTGGCATCTATTAACCTCGTTATCGCTTCATCTGATACCGGCGCAAACAAAATATCCGCTTATGAATTTACGCCGGAAATGACGGAAGAGGGCTATTTTCTCGACATTTTGCCGAACAAGATCACCATCGCGGCAAAGAATCCGACCGGTTTGTTCTATGGAATGATGACGCTGACACAGATGATCCGCTCCGCCGAAAAAGGAAAAATTCCCTGCGTTCTCATCAAAGATTTTCCGTCGATGAAATGGCGCGGCGTCTCGGATGATTTCAGCCGCGGGCAAGTTTCAACGATGGACAATTTCAAGCAAATTATCCGCTTTCTGGCCGAAGACAAGATCAACGTGTTCATTCCGTACATGGAAGACGTCATTCAGCTGGAAAAATATCCGGACATCGGCGTCGGGCGCGGCGCACTTTCCAAAGATGAAATCCGCGAGATTAGGCGTATGCCAAACGACTTCACGTCCAGATCGTTCCGGTGTTTCAGACGCTCGGCCATTTTGAAAATATTCTCACGATGCCGAACTACGAAAAATTCGCCGAATATCCCGGCGCGGGTTCGCTGAATTCAACAAATCCCGAATCGGATAAATTTCTGTTCGATCTGCTCGACGAGGTGATTCCACTGTTTGAATCGGAATATTTCCACATCGGAGCCGACGAATCGTGGGATGTCGGTCTGGGCGCTAATCGCGATCTGGTGGCAAAAGACGGCATTTCAAAAATCCACGCACGGCATTATCAAAAAGTGTACGACAAGGTAAAATCCTACGGGAAAAACGTGATGATGTACGGCGACATTATCCTGCATCATCCCGACATCCTCAATCAAATTCCAAAAGACATTATCATCGTCGATTGGCACTATTCGGCGACCGATAATTATCCATCGGTCAAACAATTCGCCGACTCCGGATTTCAGGTCATCGTTTCGCCGGGAATTCAAAATTGGCTGAATGTGATCCCGAATTACGACGCCGCGTGGATCAACATTTCCAACATTAATCTCGAAGGCTACAAGATGAAGGCGCTCGGTTCCATCAACTCGACGTGGGGCGATTACGGCGGGCCGAATTTTCGGGAATGGAATTATCTCGGTTATGCCTATGGCGCGGAGTCTTCGTGGAATACGCCGGGCATGAATGGAGAAACGATTAACCAACGGTTTTTTAAACAGTTTTTCGGATGCGAGGATTCCCGGCTGTCATCGCTTCTAATTCATTTGAACGAAATCCCGAACCTGACAAATTACAAGGAAATCTTTCGCCAGCCGTTTTTCCAAACGGATGAATCCGCCGGAAAAATCCTGCTCCGTAGCCGCCAACTCATAGAAAACGGGAACGCCGCGTTGGTACTGATTGATGAACTCCGTCGGATCGTTAAAACGAATGTCTATTATCTCGATTACTATGAATTCGCCGCAAAAATGAGCGTTTTTATGGGCGATCGCCTGAAATTCACGCGCGACATCAGCCGGATCGGCATGCTCAAATTGGAATCGACGTTAACCGAGGATGAATGGAATCTTCTTCAGCAAAATTGCTCGGCGCTGATCGAAGGCCTGAACGATCTGGAGCATTCGTTCAAATCGCTCTGGCTGAGGACGAACCGGCCGGACAATCTTTCACGCGTGCTCAACCTGTTCCGCGTTCAGATGGCCTACCTTGAATCGGCGCAGGAAAATCTGGCCGCGCATTCGGTTCAGATTCCGACGACGCTCTCCTCAAAATTTATCACCGCAAAACAGAATCCCGATTCCGAAAAGCCTGCGCCGGCGTTTCTCCGGAAAACATTCGAACTCGAGCGGCTTCACGGTTTAAAAAGCGCCAACCTGCAAATGATTGCCAATTCAGAGGCGAATATTTCCATCAACGGTAAATCCGTCGGTCGGATCACGGCGACGAAATCGCTTTCGCTGCTCGTCGAAAATCAGCGCATCGGCTGGTGGGACGTGCTTGACAAATTAGAAAAAGGAAAGAACATCATCACCGTTGCAGTTCAAGGTTACAAGCCGAAAATGCCTTCGACGGCCAATGTCTATCTCGAACTCCAGTTTGAGGATGGCCAAACGATGATCATTCAATCCGACGGGACGTGGGAATCCGCGACGCAAGTCAAAGACGGCTGGCAACTGGCACGCGATTCCGGCGGAAAGTGGAACAATGCTCTGATTTTCGATAAATATCCGTGGCGGATTTCCGCTCCGATGTTCGGGAAAGGATTTGCCTCGCAGATCGAGTTTTAAATCGGAAAAAATACGGGATAATAAAAAGGGCGGGATTTTACCCGCCCTTTTTACATATATACAGAAACGGATTATTTGACCATCGTCATCCGTTTGACTTTTGTAACATTGCCGTTTTTCACAGCATACAAATAAACACCTGTGGACATTGCCGAACCATTCCGATCTAAACCATTCCACGTAATCGTATAAGTTCCGGTTGACAATTTCTTGTTGACCAGCGTAACAACTTCTTTTCCCAGCAAGTCGTAAATCGTCAACGTAACAACCTTTTCGCTTGGAACGTCAAAAACGATGTTCGTCGTGGCGTTGAACGGATTCGGATAATTCTGTTGCAAACGGAAGTTATCCAAACTGGTGATATGATTCGAACCGGGATCAATTGCCGATCCGGCACTCTGATTTGTATAACGGGCAACATTTCCCTGATATGTAAAGAAATAACCAAAATCGTTATCCGCGACTACAGCGCCTAGGAAATCATTACCAGACAATGCAGAGGCAACGGGAACCGGTGTCCATGAATCACCCAGATTATCCGTGTAGAAAACTTCGCCATAATCACAAAATGCCATAATCCGACTGGTGCCGGGAACAGCAACAACCGCGTTGACCCAACCATCAGCGGAAACCGGTGAACTGACAAGGTCCCAGGTTTCGCCGCCGTCTGTAGTAACAAATGGAACGCCATCGATTGAGCTATCGTCGCCGCCATTGATACCGACAGCCATACCATCAGAATCGCTCGTGAAAGTTATTCCACGGATTACTTTTGCACAACCGGTCGGGACCTCAAAACTTTCCCAATTAACACCGGCATCATACGACCGATAAACATAGGCTGTGTCTGAAGAAGATGTTGTGCCGGTAAACCAAACCGACTCGCCATTATTCCAGACAGCGGTGCCCCATGAATAGATCGCCTGAGACGCTGACATATAATCAACACCGGTTATTTCAGTCCAGGTTGCGCCCTTATCTATAGACCGTGCGAAATAGAGATCGCCATTAGCCGCGCCGTCACCCAAAGCAACTGCAACACTGTCATTCAGAACCCTGATTCCATCGAACCAGCCGGCGCCACTGAAGACCGGATCGGCCAGATAGGTGTGTACAAGAGTCCAATCCTGGCCGCCGTTTGTTGTTCTATAGATTTCACCAACAGCAGTAGCAACAACAGCGATATTGGCATCGAAGGCATCTACCTGTGCCGCACGCCCGGGAATAGCCGTAGTATTGTGTGTAAACGTTTTGCCACCATCAGTGGAACGGAAAACATAGGTCACTTTGTTGGTACCGTCCACGCCGCAAAACCAGATGACATTGCCATTATTCAGAGCGCGACCCGGTTTGAACAATATACCGCTGGGAGCCGCTCCGTTGAATAATACTTCGGGAGCTACGATCAGACTATCTGCACCACTCGAAGTAACCGTAGCATCGAGAATTACGATTGGTGCGGATCCCTCAGCCGTGAAAACATCCGGAGCGTATGAAGTACTGGATGTATATAAAACTTCTGCCTCGGGATCGTCATCGATATTGGCAATATTCAGAACCGACCAAACACCGGTTGCTTCCGTCGCCGAATAGAGCGAATCGATCAGCATCAGTTCATAATTCGCCGGATTTGTAATGTCACCGCCTTTATAAGAAACGCAGGTGATCAAACCGTTCGGAGTTGCATCGCGTGAACCAAATATGAAATCGAGATAGCCGTCGCCATCAATATCGCCACTTGCACCACCCCATGGGCCGCGCGCTCCTGTCGGCCAATATGCCGAGAGATTAAACAACTCTGTCGCTTTTAATGTATCGGCAACTTCCTGTAGGAGATAAACTCCCTTTTTCGTATCATCGCCCCAATCATAAACGGCGCAAACGATTTCTTTCGTACCGTCTTTGTCCAAATCGACACCCTTTGCAGATTGAACCGGCGCGCCACCGGCCAAAGGACTTAGCGCGGTGTAACTCCATCCGCTATTAAAAGATAATTTCGAGATTTCTGTCTCCGAGAAAAAATAGGCGTTGTTTCCAGTGACGGCAACATCCCATTTATTTTGAACCGTGGAGGTCATACTCCAATCTTTTCCGCTGGCTTCCAGCGTCCAGGTTTCCGAACCATCTGCATTATCCGGAATATTGCTTACAGAACAAACCCCGACATAATAACCACCGTTGTTACCTGCCCGATCGGCGAAAATTACCTCGGTCGTTCCATCTCCGTCAATATCAACCGCTTCAGCGTCGATTGGACGGATATTGATACTTTGTTCAGTGGTAATTGTCCATGTCGAGTTCGGCTTATAGCCGCCGGCGCCGTCATCGACCCCAAGGATATCACCGGTTCCCTGTTCATAAACCGCAATCCGAACGGGGTTGGTGGAAACGGAAAAAGCATTAACCGGCATCCAGGTTATTTCTTCTTTCTGATCGTTATCCAGATCTGTCAGTAGAAGCGCCGGCCACGTGTTCTGGTAAGCCGGATCGAGTTTGGCCTGCCATACTATATCCCAGTTCGCGCCATTTTTTTCCAATTTGTAAATGCGCGGAATAACTTCGCTGGCACCGTCATTCCAATTATCATTTACCAGATAGATTTCGGTTTTTCCATCTTTGTCCAAATCGACACCGGAAATGATGCCCCCAATACCGCCATTGTTCAATGTGGCTTCGGGAATGTCGATCACACCACTGCGGGTGAAACCGGTTATCCCGGCGAAGCTGAAAGAAAACAGCGTCAGGACTAACACGCTAAAAATCGTAACAACTTTCTTCATGAAAACCTCCTAGTTTTGTTATTCGTGATCCTTATACATTTGTCATTCAAAAAGAAACTCCGAGAGATACTCGGTGAGCGCCTTTTAGTGCGCCCAGATCGGAGTAAGCATAATCTGCGTTAATTCCCAAAGCATTTCCCAACCCAAGCCGAACTCCGGCGCCAAATGTCAAACCGGCTTCATCCGTATTAATTTTGTAACCGCCGCGCAGGCTGAACATCTTCAGAAACGAATATTCGAGACCAAGATTATATTGCTCGAGATTATTGTTCGGATGAATCATGTCCGCCGCGACCATGACTGTATGGTTAGTTTTTTCAAGCAGGTTCATACTGATTCCAAAGCGGAAATTCACCGGCAGGGAGTAGGTTTCATATTTTTTTTCTTTATTAGCGTTCTCAGAATCACTGTAATCCCAGTAAGTACCACTGAACCGAACTTCCGGAGCGAAGTGCAGAATTGACATACCGAGTCTCAATCCATGAAAATTGGTTCGGTAAACCGTACCCAAATCCATCGCCCATGTCGAATAACCATGACCATAGTAATCTTCATGTACTAGCTTGGTGGTCAAACCAACCGAAACGCGATCAGTCAGAAAACGGGCGTAGGTCAAACCGATAGCATAATTGGTCAGGTTGAACATTTCGCCATTGCCTTCCGGCGTTTCGATTGTGGTAACCTCCATGTCATCCGTCATCAGGTAGACGCCGCTGATAGCGAGGGTTCCAATTCGTCCAAGTTTCATCGAATAAGCGAGACCGGCGAATGTAATGTCGGCCGGCCACTTATTATAAGAGCTGAACAAATTGCGATCATTGGCATCTACTAATCCGGCAGGATTCCAGAAGACAGCGCTGGCATCGTTCGCGACAACGGTAAAGGCTTCGCCCATGCCAGCCGCGCGGGCGCCAACGCCGATTTCCAGAAATTGGGCTACCGATGTGCCAACCGGAGCAAATTCTGCGGCAAAACTAACCGGCAAAATCAACAGGATGATTATCAGGGATACAGGAAGTATATTTTTGCGCATTGTTCTATTTTCCTCTCTGATTAGCATGTTAACGAACGATCACAAATTTGCCGATTATCTCGCCTAAAGTAGGCGATTTGACCACATACATGTAAATCCCCGGCGCGGCTTCCTGATTATTACGGGTCATCAGATCCCACTCGGCCACACTGGCCGCATTCGGGCTAACTTCCTCGCCGACAACTACGGTGCTGTTGGCTTTCGTTTCTGCCACATAATCTCCGTCGAGTGTAAAGATCTGAATCGTTGCATCGGCGGGCAGATTTGTAAATTGCAGACGATGTTCCCATGCAAATGAATCGCTCGGCGTGCGGTTATTCCAGCTGGCACTTCCCAAATAAGGATTCGGCACAACCTTGACGTTTTTAAGCGTTTGAGTTGCAACCGGATTGGCGGGTGAAATGATATTGGCATTTTTTCCAGTATAGATTACCCCAATCGGCTCCGGGATTTCTTCTGTGAAAGCCTGAACGGCGTAATAGTAAACCAATCCCTTGATAATATCTTCATCTATGTAACAATATTTTCCATCGTCATCAACGGGCGGTGGCCAGGTAGCGCTTCCGACCGTATCGGTATATGTTGCCAGCGTAGTCCACTCAACCGAGCCGCTACTGGATTTTTGTCCTTTTGAAAGCACATAACCTTGAAATTTTGGATGTGTTGTTGAGTTAGCATCCCATTTGACGAAGACACCTTTGGTTACATTATCTTCGACTTTTTGTTGTAATTCCACGACAGGCGTAGAGGGTGGTTCAAGAGCGGCAATATCGTAGTCGACATCAACAATAAATTGGGCAATTTTCATACTCTTGACAAGCTTCACCAAACTGTAAACACCGCCACTGTCAAAATCACAACCAATACCCAAAGCGGTCGTGACCACAACCGAATCACCGGGTGGCAATGAATCCAGCGGCCCGAATGTAAGAATTCCGCGGAAATCATAAGCATACGGCAGGCCGGTGGTAGGATTGGAAAAAATATCTTCAAAAATCGGACTGCTAATCATTCGCGACCAGGTTAGTGCATCTGAAGTCGGATCGTTATAAATCTGGCAAACGTGAAACGAACTCGGTTTCAACTCTGGAACGCTCTTTAGTACTTTAATACCAATAAAGCCTGGCGTTTGCAGTTTTCCATCGGCACTCATGTTGCCGAAATCATTTGCCTGACCATTTTCCGCCGTATAACTGGGATTATCACCATCGAACATGATGATCATATGGCTGTCGGCATCGGCGGATGTCAGACCATGGTCACGTCCTGCCATCCGACTTTTATTGTCGTTCGGGTCTGCCGGATCAGCGAACTTTTCGATCCAGTCCCACTGACTGTTCGACATGGCATGGTCATCGATATTACAATATTTCGACTCGGCATCCCATTGCGGTAATTTGGACACATCACCGTCAAAGCGGATCGTAAAGTAAAAATCCTTTAAACCCCGCGGAGTGTCGGGCAGCCCATCGCCGTTGGTATCGATTCCAACATTCTTAATCGTATACTCATAAATGATGAAATCCGCCGCATAACTGGCGGACCAGGCGTATGTACGTTCCTGAACTTCCAGCCCGAGCGGAAAATGGGTTCCCGAAGCCAACGGCGCCGTTACATCGTAATATTTTGTGTAGGTATCTTCTTCGGATCGAGCATTTGTGCTGGTATCGACATGCACTGAGTCCAGAGCAGAAAATTCATGATCGTCGCCTTGCGTGGAGTGAAAAGTTCCGTCCACAAAAGCCGACAACCAGAGCGTTCCGCGATAAAGGTAAGAATTCCCGGAGCCGCCCGGATAATCGCCGGAAGGTGTGCGATTGGTATAGGAATCATCACCCATGTAACTGTAATTAGAGCAACGGTTCCAGATATTGCCGATTTTATGCCACTTGTAGTTATCATCTACAATCGGGCTTTGTGCTGAAAGAGAAATTTTCGACAATCTGGTCGGTTTCTTGGCTTGATCTGCGGCTATCGCAAAGTTAAAAATGAACAGACCGATCAATAAAATCTTGATAATGTTTTTCATCTTTTTTAAATATTGATTCATTAAAAAACCTCCATATTACTCATGGGAGCGTTAGAATTGCACTTCGACGCCAAAGCGATACTGCCGCCGATCACTATATGCCTGGGGATTATAAACCAAACCGCCGCCAACCAACGTCTCATCGAGAACAATTGTAGGATCGCCGGTCTGGCCATAATACATGGAACTGCCGATCCAATCGACATTCAGGCGGTTGAATAGGTTGAACACATCCAGAAAAACGTTCACGTCGGCCCCAGCCACGGCAACCTGTTTGCTCAATCTTAAATCAGTATTGAATGTCGCGGGTAGACGCTTATCATTGACTTTTCCGGTACCATACGAGGAATAGGGCAAACCGCTGCCATATTTAAATTGGAAATTGGCGTGCCAGTTGGTGAATGGTTTATAATTATAGAAGCGCAAACCAAAAATCTCGTCTTTCGGCGTGCATAATGTCAGATTTGCATTAAGCGTATGTGTCTGGTCAAAACTCAGATAATTCAACCGCCTGGAGTCGCTAAAAGCGCCGGCTCCACTACTCGAAGTCGAACTGCGTCCTTTAGCAACTGAAAAAGTATAGTTCAGTGATCCACCCCAGAATTTCCCGATCCGCTTGGTCAAAGCAAATTCCAAGCCTTTCATGTTGCCATAATCGGCATTTCCATAAACATTGATTTCAATCCCTTGAAGGTTCTCCCCAATATATTTGTACCAGTTCATCAAGTTGGTCACGTCTTTATAATAACCTGTGATCGATCCCTTGATGTCATCGCTAAAAAGATGTTCAACACCAATTTCGTAGGCTACCGTCTTTTCGGGATCGATATTAGGATTGCCGACATAATTGCCAACTTTAGTCAATGCCTGAAAGTACATGTTGCGGTAGAGATAATAGGCATCCGGACGCTGAAAATAGTGACCGTAAGAGAAATGAATGACATCGCGCTCGGTTATCGGATGCGAGATCGCAATGCGGGGGCTGAACTGTGATTTAGCGCTAGGCTTTTTTGGATTGATTAGAATCGGTAGTCCACTTGTATCCAATTCGGAATAGGGATTGTTATAATCAGCCGGATAGTTCACACCATCACCACCTCCGTTCGGATCAAAATAATCGAAACGCAAACCAATGAGGGCGATAATTCCCTGAAACTCTATCTTATCCTGAGCATAAAGCCCAAAGTCTATAGTATTTTTATCCCAGATGTCTTCCCGGAAGGTGCCATAACCCAGTGTCCAACTAATGTTTTCGACAGACATCCGACTATAATCGAATTCAAATCCGGCTTTGATTAAATGATTGTAGGTTGCCTGGCTGACAAAATCACCTTTAATCGTATTAGTCCACGATTTCTGATCGCGATAACCCGGATCGTCACCAACGATCCACCAGTAATTATTCTCCTGATCGCGATAAATCGGATGCGGGCCATCTTTTGTGTCGTCCCAAACCAAATCCTCTTCTGTATTATTATCACCATCTCGATCATCTACGTCCTGCGTGGCATAATGGTAATTGGAATAGTAGGATTGCCAGCGTAGTTCATAGTAAGTGCGAGAACTAAGCGACTGCGTCCAGACCAAATATAGGTTGCGGCTGTTCTGGTGATAATTCCAGAGATAGTCCTGCATCGATCCGACATAATACGTTTTAGTAAAATGAGTCGTATCACCTTCCTGTAATACCAGAGTATCAATTGTTGATTGTCCATTCTGCGACCAATATTTCTGCGGATCATTGACATAAATGTAGTGCAAGGCTGTGTCACTACCGGTGCTTTGCTCGCACCAGTATTCATTTGCCTGGTAATCCTCACCCGGACCGTACTTTGATGCTGGTAAGTAAAATTCGTCCCAGTCTTTTTTCGAATAGAGTCCGCCAATTGATAATTTGGTTTTGGAAGTCGGTTTGATGGTCACCTTTCCTTGGTAAGATTGATTATTGTATTGCTCGTTAATAAAATTGCCCTGATTGCGATCGGTGATTTCTGCCGATGCCGAGAAATTGGCTTTCTTTGTGAAGAGCGGCCCATTTAGGCTGAATTGATAATTGTTTTCTAATTTATGCAGATAAGTGACGCCCAGCCAATCACCACGCTCACCCATCAACAGGTCATTCAGGCCAGATCCGAAATTTGTCGACATAAAACGTGCTTTACCGGATAATTTTTGGCTGCCTTCCTTTAATGCCAGGTTTAATACACCGGATTGAACATTGCCGTATTCAGCGCTGAACCCTCCTAACGTGACTTCCATTTCCTGAATTGCGGCTTCGGGAACGTCGGCCGTGAATCCTCCCATATTGCCGGAATATTCGCCAGCAGGGTCTTTCACGGGCAAACCGTCAATCACGACCAAAACCTCGCCAACACGTCCACCACGAAAATGGCTGCCGACCGTGCCCGCCTGGTTTTGTGCAATTTGTTGAAAATTATCGATCGGCTGACCCGTCATTTCTTCGGCGGTAACCGTATGTCGGGAAGTAAACTCATCTTTTCGCATTAAAGGGCGCTCCGCCGTAACGATCACGCTTTCTCCAGCCTCTAAAACGGTAGATTGCATGGAAAAATCTTGTTTTGTAGTCAGATCTATCGACACCACAACATTCTTAGTTATCACAGGAGTATAGCCGATCATCATGGCCTTTAAATCATACGTACCCACCGGGACGTTCAATATCGTATAAAATCCCTCATTGTCGCTGGCAACACCCATCGTAGTACCTTCGAGAACGATATTAACACCGGGCAGCGGTTTTCCTGATGCGGCATCTTTAACAATACCGGTGATTTTCCCACTGGTACCGGCGAAAACGCCCATTGCCATGGTCAAAGTTAGACTGACAAGTAACAGATATCTTCGCATTTAGTTCCTCCTAAGCAATATCAATTGGATCCTCGAGCGTGTAAAATAATCACAAAATTTCAATGTCGATTGGAAATAAATTTAATTGAGTGAAATTGTATATCGGGGAAGAGGTGTAATTCCCTTAGAACAACTATCCCGAATACTTCTTTAAATACTTTCTGCGGCTTCTCTCGAACCATTCCTTCCCTTGCCAATACAACTTGCGCTTAGAGTAAAAAATATCCAAGTAAAAGTCAAGGTTTTTCTCTGGAAACCATGTTCTTTTTTTACAGATTTTATTTCTAGTAACCGGCAACATAAACTATCGAGAACTCCATTTACTCGGAATTAGATGACTTTTGACCAACCATATAATCTGCAAGTCCATTATTTTTTATCTTTGTGTTTTTCCGATATTAAATGGCTAACTTTTTCCCGTGAAAATGTTTCAGAATCGAGGAAAGTAAAACAATATGAAAAAATTTGTTTGGGCCATTTTTCTAATCATTTCAACATTCGCTGGCGCGCAGGAATTTAATCCTGAAAAAGTTCCACCAATGAAATTTTATGGTAAGGACTTTTATCGAATCGAGGGAACAATGATTTCCGATTCTCTCAAAGAAAACTCTTTCGACCGCTTACCATTGAGTTACCAGAATAAAGTCAGAAAATCCGTCTGGGAATTGTCAAAAAACTCCGCCGGGATTTCCATTCGGTTTCTGTCTAATTCGACATCAATCAAGGCCAAATGGGAATTGCTTACAGATAAAAAAATGAACCATATGGCGGAAACGGGAATCAAAGGCGTCGATCTCTATGCAATGGTCGGAAATCGCTGGCAATTTGTAAATACCGGCAGACCGACCGCAGTAAAAAACGAGGCGTTGCTCATTGAAAACATGACACCGGTTTTAAGAGAATATCGCCTGTTTTTACCTTTATACGACGGTGTCTCGGCGGTGGAAATCGGAATCGATTCACTCAGCGAAATCATCCTACCGCCTGTTCTGAGAACGAAACCGATCGTTTTTTACGGAACCAGCATCACGCAGGGCGGATGCGCCTCGCGCCCCGGAATGGCATATACGAACATCATTTCGCGAAAACTCGACATGGACTGTATTAACTTCGGTTTCAGCGGCAATGGTAGGATGGAAGCGCCGCTCGTTGAACTGATCTCGGAAATCGACGCCGCATGTTATGTGATCGACTGCATTCCGAATATGACAGTGAATCAGATTCATGAAAACACAAAGCCACTGATCGAAATCATTCGGAAAAAGCACCCGAACACTCCCATCGTTTTCATCGAACAGATGATTTATGAGAAAGCATTTTTCGATTCAACCGTTTATCAATTGATCACTCAAAAGAATGCCGCGTTGAAATCCGAAGTAACAAAGTCTATCGAATCGGGATTTGCCAACATCTACTATATTGACAATCAGTATCCTTTAGGAAATGACCACGAAGCGACCGTTGACGGCGTACATTTTACGGATTTGGGATTCATGCGCTTTTCCGACTATCTGATAGATAAGTTCAATCGATTCGGGATCATCACTTCTTCGGATAAATAATTATCGCCGAACACGGCGCGATTTATATCCGGTATGGATTGGCCGAGCAATTATTCGCTCACAAATATTTTCTCCGCATAAAAAATAATTCTTGACAATTCAATACCTTCTGATTAGATTCTTAGTGTGTTAGTTGTTTAATACACTATTGGAGGTCAATATGATAGAAATCAAGAATCTGAACTTCGCTTACCGGAAAAAGAGCCACCTGTTCGACGATCTGAATCTGAGCGTCGCACCGGGAAGCATCTGTGGATTACTGGGAAAGAACGGCGCTGGAAAAACCACACTGTTAAAAATTCTCACCGGTCTGCTGTTTCCCAAAAGCGGCTCTGTTTCCATATTCGGTCAAAATCCAGCCGACCGGCTTCCGGAAACCTTAAAGGAAATTTACATGGTCCCGGAAGAATTTTATCTGCCGGCGCTGACCGTTCGGGAATATGCGCGGCTCTACGCGCCATTCTACCCGCGTTTCAATAACGAACGGCTCATGGCTCATCTAACCGATTTCGAATTGCCGGAAAACAACAAACTCTCGTCTCTATCTTACGGTCAAAAGAAAAAATTTCTAATCGCTTTCGGGTTGGCGACAGATAGTCACCTGTTATTACTCGATGAACCGACGAACGGCCTGGATATTCCATCGAAAAGTCAATTCAGGAAAATCCTCGCCTCTTCGTTGACGGACGACCGGACGTTTATCATTTCCACACATCAGGTTCGGGATATGGGAAACCTCATCGATCCGATCATCATTCTTGACAACGGAAAGATCATTTTCCATGAATCCGTCGAATCCGTCAACCGGAAACTCACCGTACGCATTCTTCCTGAAATCCCCGAAAACGAAACAATACTATATTCAGAAAAAATGCTCGACAGGTTCGTCATCGTTTCACCAAATCCCGATGGCGAGGAAACCAAAATGGACATCGAACTGTTGTTCAATACCGTCATTCTGAATCGTGACAAAATGGACTCGCTTTTTACAAAGGAGGTTAATCATGAAGCCTGATAACTTTTTCGACAAAAACCGGTTTTTTATTCTTATCCGAAACGATCTGTTCACCGGATACCGGAATTTACTGATCGCCGGCGGAGCCATTGCGGGTGCTTTACTGACGATCTATTTACTTACCACATGGAACAACTCGAATTCTGATTTTCACCGGACATTTTTCCCGATGATTATTTTCTTCGGCGGTTATCTGATGACCAGCATGATATACAAAGATATCCACGAAAAACAACGGAACTACATTTACCTGACATTGCCGGCATCAACACTTGAGAAATTTCTGAGCCGGTTACTGTTGACATCAGTCGGTTTCGTGGCGATCGTTTTGGTGATTTATTACCTGTTCTCCTGGATCGCCACCGGACTCAGTCTGTTGATTTTCGATCGATCACTCCCGGCCTTCCAACCGTTTACCCGCGAAACAATGACCGCACTCGGAGTTTATATAGTGACACAGTCGATCTTCCTGTTTACCGCTGTTTATTTCCGAAGCCACGCTTTTTTCAAGACGATTCTGTCGCTTTTTTCCTTTTCGGTTGTCATTGGCATTTTTTCAATGCTTATCGCCCGACTCATCTTCTGGAAATATTTCGACGGACTGTTTATACCGGATCAATTTAACATCGACCTCGAACACATGTCTTGCTTTGGCGAATCATTTGGTGAACTTATATCGGCCGCCGCGAAATTCTTTTTCCGATTCATTATGGCGCCTTATTTCTGGGTTCTTACTTATTTCCGGCTGAAAGAAACGGAGGCCTAAAATGGAATTCCAAAAAGACAAAGCGATATATCTTCAAATCGCGGACTATATCTGTGAGAATATTCTTTCGAAAAAGTGGGTGGAAAACGACAGGATTCCATCCGTGCGGGAACTCGCAATCGAACTGGAGGTCAATCCCAATACGGTTATGCGAACCGTAACGTTTCTTCAGGAGAAAGGCATTATTTTCAATCAGCGGGGAATCGGTTATTTCGTCGCCACCAACAGTTACGAGAATACGCTCAACCTGAAAAAATCGGATTTTATCCAGTCCGAATTGCCACGAATCTTCAAAACGATGCGTTTGCTGGGACTTAGCCTGGACGACATTCAGCAATATGCAATTCAACCTGAAAATAATTAGAGAGGACGTCATGAAAACAAGCAATAAAATTCTCATCATCACTATTTCCCTGATTCTATTATTCGTCGCCGGCATGATAATCGTCAGCCGCTTTGCCATTGAACGCGAATATACCGAAACTGATAATGAGTTTCGTTCGGCGGAGACCGAATTGATCGAGCATAATCTCAAAGATTTTACCGAAGTCAGCGTCTCCGGTAACTGGGACATAACCATCGTCCGTAACGACACATTTCGGGTTCAGGTTTTCTATCCAAAAGAGACAGATGATAAATTAACGGTCACTAAACATGGTTCAAAACTCGAACTGATTTCTATGGGTGATTTTCACAATCATCACGACCAATTCAGGGCTGAGATTCACATGCCGAAGTTGTCGAAAATTCAATCCGAACTGGCGTCAAAGATCCGGTTCGATGGATTCAAATCGCCGAACCTCGATCTGCGGATCGAGGGCGCCGGATGGATTACCGGCGGTGATAACGTCATCGAAAATCTCGATCTGTCCATAGATGGCGCTTCTCAGGTCGATCTTAAATTCAGCGCGGTCACTAATGTCGATTTGAATATGAACGGAGCGGGAAAAGTGCGCCTCAATATGGCTGGCGGTAAATTGACCGGCACGGCAAACGGCGCGGGCTCTATCACTTATACCGGAAACGTTTCGGAACAGGATGTTCAGACAAACGGAGCTGTCACGATTCACAAACGTTAAATAACATATTCGTTATCTTCCTCAGAGCCGCGGTTATTTTCCTGCGGCTCTTTTATTTTAGAATGGCGATTTCTACATTTATTCGTCTAAAGCAGTTCTTGTTTCATGTCAATTCGCTTGACATTCATGCAAATATTCTCTAACATTTTTAGCATTTTTAAATGAATAGGAACGAAGCAGTTTGAATATATTAATCGCATCGAACAACCAACACAAGATAAAGGAGATTCGGCAAATATTTACGCTACCGAATGTGACTTTGCTGACTTTGGATGAGTTTCCCGACGCCCCGATCCCCGAGGAGGACGGGAACACCCTCTATGAAAACGCATTTAAAAAAGCGTCTATGTTATCAAAATTTACAGGATTGCCAACGCTCGCCGACGATACTGGACTGGAAGTCAACGCGTTGAGCGGTCAACCCGGCGTTCGCTCGGCACGGTATGCCGGCGAAAACGCGACTTACGACGAGAACATCGAAAAACTGTTGAGCGAAATCGACAAAGTCGAGAACCCCGACCGAAACGCTCGGTTTCGGTGTGTCGCGCTTTTTTATCATCCAGACATAACACTTTCCGAAGAAGGATACATCGAAGGCGCGATCCTTTCGCGCCGACACGGTTTCGGCGGATTTGGTTATGATCCGATTTTTTACATCCCTTCCGCCGGAAAAACCTTTGCCGAAATGACCGAAGAGGAAAAGAATAATCTGAGCCATCGCGGGATGGCATTTCGGAATCTTCATAATTCTCTCATGAATAAAATTCATCAACTAACCCACAAATATTGAGGTGCCGCCTAAGCATTTTTGATACTGTTTTCTGTTTGTAGCTCATATTAATTTTTTCAAGGTGGCAGTCCTATTTTTTACCGTCGCGTAACATTGTGCTTTCTTTTACTGGTCGGATTAAGCCGGATCGACGCTCAGGTCGCATCCGAAGATCCGGCACAGGATAATTTTTATATTAAAGTCGATTGGTTGGCAAAACATTTTGCCGGTATGCGGATCGATGAAAAACGTGGTTTGTCGTTTATCTCGCCTAATTACGTTTCGCTTAACGCCAATATCCTGACAGTCCAATTCGCGTCGGCAAAAATGGAGCAAAAGCCCGATTTGTCCGGCACTAATCTCCTGTTCACCAATCAAATGAGCGGAACGGACATTTTTCTCCCGCGTGGCATTTCGTTCGATGACTATTACCAGATGAAAACGAAGACCGCTTTGCGCAAACAACTAAATGAATTGATCGCCAAAAGCGCTGAGGAAGAAAAAAAGACGCCCGCAACCGAAAAGATAGAACTGATCGGCGCCGACATCGCCGGACAACGCGTATCGCTTCAGGTCTCGGGAAATGTCAATATCAACGGCAAGTTGCAAAACCAAAAACGATCTCAGGTACGCTCCGGTTATCAGGAAGGTCAGTCCACGACGTTCATCATCGATCAGAAACAGCAGTTGAGCATCGAAGGTAAAATCGGCGACCGAATTAGCATTCTTGTCGATCAGGACAGCGAACGCGACTTTGACTTTGAAAATGCGTTAAAAATCGTCTATACGGGACATGAAGACGACATCGTTCAAAAGGTCGAAGCCGGAAACGTCGCGCTGTCTCTGCCGGGGACCCAGTTTGTCACTTTTTCCGGCAAAAACAACGGACTGTTCGGGCTCAAGGCGCTGATGAAACTCGGCCCGGTTGACGTAACCACGATCGCATCGGTCGAAAAAGGTAAAAAGGAAAAACTCAGCGTGGACGGCGGCGCCCAAACATCGACCGGATACATCAAAGACTACGATTACCGTAAAAACCAGTACTTTTTCCTCGATATGACTTACCGGGATTCTTTGTATACCGATTTTCAAACAACCGGAATACTTAATTTAACTAATCGCATTGTATCCGATCTTGAAGTTTACAAGTCCGTCACGACGGAAACCGCCGGATGCGTTTACGGCACTGCGTGGGTGAATCCCAACGATGAATCACAGAATGCGGATCAAAAAGAAGAACATCTGTTCAAGCGCCTCGACCTGAGTAAAGATTATGTGGTTGATCTAAATTTAGGAATCCTTCGAGTATCGACACAACTTCAGGAATCAGAGGTGCTTGCAGTTGCCTATCGCATAACAAATACTGCAGGAACGACCATTGAAGAGTACGGACAATGGGATCGCGCTGCCACTGATACGAATGACATCAAATTGAAGATCATCAAACCGCAACAACTTTTACCATCGCATCCGTGCTGGAATCTGGAATTTAAAAATGTTTATTTCCTTGGAACGACCGGTATCAACGAAGATGGTTTCGACCTGAACATCGTCTATAACTGGGGCAAGAACGGGGACATCGACCGCGATGAAACCGACGGTAAAACTTTCCTTGAAAAATTCGGTCTCGATCGTAAAGACAAGAGCGGAAATGCCACGCCCGATAATATTATCGACTTGGATAACAAATCTATTATCAATCTGCAAACGGGCGAACTCTGGTTTCCTTTCCTTCGCCCGTTCCAGTACAAGCAAAATGACCTGACAGGCGAACACAATCCGAATTTAGATTCGGCAAATTACAACTGTTCGGCAATGTACGACAGCAACCGGACAAACGCTTCGGCCATTAACGAGGACACGAAATTCAAGATCAAGTACAGTTATGAGAACCGAAGTTCGAATATCAGTCTCGGCGCAATGGTCATCGAAAACAGCGAGTCGGTGACACTTAACGGGCAGACGCTGACGCGCGGCGTCGATTACACAATCGATTATTTCTCCGGAAGTCTTACGCTTCTTAAGGCCGAAGCCACAAATCCGGACGCCAAGCTGGACATCAAGTACGAAAAGAATCAATTCTTCCAGTTAGACAAGAAAACGATCCTCGGCGCGCGCGCGCAATACGATTTCGGCGAAAACTCCTATATCGGCGGTACCGCGCTCTATTTCAGCCAGTCGGTAGTCGATGAAAAAGTGGATATCGGTTACGAACCAATGCGGAATTTCGTTTGGGATTTGAATACGAAATTAAGCAAGAACCTGAATTTCCTCACACGCGCGGTCGATTGGCTGCCGCTGGTTCAGACCAATGAAACATCGAACATTTCCTTTGAAGGTGAAATCGCGCAGGTGCGACCGAATCCCAACACATTGAGCAATGAATCGACCGACGATCCCGACGGCGTCGGATTCATCGACGATTTTGAAGGCAGCAAACGCATCACTTCGCCGCCGATTATGCGCCAATACTGGTCGCTTTCGGCAGCCCCGGTCGGCAAAACACAGAACCAGCGCGGCTTTGCTTTCTGGTTCAATCCTTATGGCGGTGTCGCGACGACGAGTATCTGGCCGAATAAAGAGGTCAGTACTCGCGCACAGAATAATCTAACGGAAGTTCTCGGAATCGCCATGAATCCGAAATGGTCGATTCGTGTTGGTGACGGGCTCGAACCGGCTGAAAATGCATGGGGCGGCATCACCTATTATTTCCCCACAAGCTATTACGACCAATCCAAGACCAAATATGTCGAGATTTGGGTCCGAGGAAAAACCGGGCAGTTGCATCTCGATCTCGGATATATCAGCGAAGATCAGGACGGCAACGGAGCGTTGGACACAGAAGACAAACCGGAGCTCACCTATACCGGAAACGGTCTTCTGGATAATGGCGAAGATATCGGTCTTGACGGCGTCAAGGACGAATATGAAGAAATCGAAGATTCGTTCGGTGATATCATCCCGTATGGAGATTCTCGGCTCACGAAATACGCGCGCGAAACCGACGATCCGCATTCGGACAACTGGAGTTGGAAAGAGACCTCCACAAATTACCGGCATATCAATGGGACAGAAGGCAACGAAAACGATGTCAATGGTCTATATCCGGATACTGAAGATTTAAACTCCAATATCGCTCTCGATGAAATTAACGATTATTTTTCCGTCGATTTCAACCTGGACGACAGCAAGGATGAGCAGTACGTCGCCGGGCGAACCGAATACTCAAACGGTCAGGAAACCGGATGGAAACTTTACCGGATCCCGCTATCAGAATTTCAGAAAATCAAATCCGAGGCCACCGTCACATGGCAGACGATTCGTTCCTGCCGTTTATGGGTAGACGGTTTCAGCGACGAAGATACGCTATGGATCGCCAAGATCGAGATGGTCGGGAATGAATGGGAAGAGGTCGGCATAGCGCCTTCCGAAACCGAGTCGTTCGTCGTCAACACGGAATCCTTTTCGGTCAGCGTCGTCAATTCGGAAGACAATCCGGACACTTACGAGGCGCCGGATGGAGTTCAAGGCGAATATGACCGCATCAACGAAATCCGCATGAAAGAGCAATCGCTGGTCCTGTGGTTCGACGGTGAGGAAGGGCTCCAGCCGGGCGCGCTTTGTGCGGCAAAAAAGGTTCTCGCAGAAGAAGCCAGTTTTATTACCTATAAAAAAATGAAACTGTTTGTAAACGGTAGCAATATCCATTCGCGAAGCCACATTTATCAGGATGGAGAACAAACTCCGCTTCAATTCTTCATTAAATTCGGTCGTTTGGACGAAAAATACGCGCTTCACTACTACGAATACCGTCAACCGATCTATCCCGGCTGGGACTCGAAAAACAAAATGGAGATCGACCTGGATTTTATCACTCAGTTAAAATCCTACACGACGGAAGAATCGTTCCCGGATAACGACCAGCATCCCAAACGATTCCGGATCTATTATGACGATGCCGGGGAAATTGTCAAGAGGCATTATCGCGAAGTTAAAGACGGAAAATATACCGGCGTCGAGATAATCATCGTCGGAAACGCCGCGCTGTCACGCGTTGCCCGAATCGACATCGGGTTGAAGAACCAGAAATATTCCTTAGACGACCTAACCGAATCCTCTCCATATTCCCGATACGACAATACAATGTACGGCGAAGTCTGGCTTGACGAACTCCGGTTGTCGGAAGTCCGGCGCGACGCGGGTATCGCCTATCGTACGAAAGCATCGTTGAAAATTGCCGACCTCGCGACTCTTGATATCAGCATGGATCGGCGCGACGCCGACTTTCACACCGTCGAGCAAAGACCATCTCTGACGACAGATGCATTGAATACGACGGAAAGTTTTCGGCTCGGCGGCCGGATTTCTCTCGACAAATTTACACCAAGTTCATGGGGCGTTCGTCTACCGTTGACCGGCGCGTATTCTCAAAACATCAGCACACCTAAATACATTCCGGGTCAGGATGTTCTTGTCGGTGATTCGCCGCCGGACAGTATCCTGAGCATTTCGCGTTCATACAGTATGAACATCTCTTACGAAAAGCGTGTTTCCGATTACTGGCTGACCAAGTACACGATCGACCAGATCAAAGCCGGATTCAGCGCCCAATGGGCGAATAATTCCACAGTCACTTACAAGGACAACGACGCCCAAAATTATAAGGCAAACATGTCCTACCGCGTGCCGTTCGGAAAAGAAAACTATTTTAAGATATTCAAGTGGATGTCGTCGGTTCCGTATCTCGGAAACAAACTCGGCGAGGTGCGCTGGTACTACACGCCGAGCAACCTCGACTTTTCATTCGACACAGCCGAAGACATCAAAAACACGGTTACGCGTGGTTCCGCCTCCGACACAAATTACACGCACACTCTTGCCATGAACAGCCGCATTAACCTGAGTTATAAGTTCTTCGATAATCTGAATCTAACATACTCCAAAGACTTGAAGAACAATATGGATGAGTTGAAAAATGATAAATGGCAGGCGGTGCAAAGGTTAAATTTCGGCGTCCCTGTCAGCGTTCGTGAAAATTATTCCGCCTCCTTCTCTCCGAAAATATTCAACTGGTTATCGCCCAATATTAACTATACCGCGAATTATAACTGGTCGGAACCAATGGGCAGTGAAACGAAAAGTCTCGATGTGTTAAGCAATCAAAACCGGGTCTCGACAAGTTTCCAGCTCGATCTCGCTTCCATTTTAAACTCTGTTTATTCGCCCACCAAAACAACGACCAGCCCGCAGCCGGCCACAGGCAGAACGCCCACCCGCGGACGCTCCGGCGGACGTTCGACTGAAGAACAATCAGAATCACCGGAACAGCGCGGACGTCCGGGAGAGCCCGGGCAGACGGATCAACCCGGACCGCCCGGAGAACATGGACGCCCGGCCCCATCTGAACAATCGGAGAAAATGGCACAACCGTCACAAACAGACAATAAAAAAATTGTCAAGCAGGAACTTGACGAGCCAAGGCAGATCAAATCGCTGGATATTCTCAGTAAATATCTGAAAAAATTGTCCGCCATACAATTCAGTTATTCATTCAGCCAATCCGTGAACAACAGGTATCGAACCTACGGCACGCCTGGAATTGCCTACCGGATGGGCTTTACACCGGATCCGGGATTATCCCTCGTGGAATCGGAAAAAGGTGTCGGTAAAGACAATATCACGACCGGTATGGACGCATCGCTCCGCTCCGGGCTGAGCATTACTCCAAATATCAATACGTCGCTATCGTTCGCACAAAACATCTCTGTCACCAATTCTGCCGGACAAACGGGCAGAAACCTCAGCCGTGATTTTTTCCCGATGGGTAAAAACGGCAAGGACGGTTTCCCATTCCCGAACTGGACCGTCGGTTGGAATAACCTTGAAAAAATGAAACTGCTGAATAAAGTGTTTAAAAAACTGAGTCTCGACCACAGTTTTTCCGGAAAAGAAGCGATCGTCTGGAAAAACGGTAAAGTAATGAACTCTTCATATAAAATCTATTTCCAACCGCTCCTGAGCGTCAATATGCAGTTTAAGAATGACATGACGGCGACCGCCCGCATGACCCAGGGAAGCACGATCAACAACCGTGACGCCGCTACGGAAATTACAGACGAAATGGGTATTCAGACGACGGTCAATTTCCAGAAAAAAGGCGGCTTTACCATTCCGCTTCCCTTCCTGAAAGATAAACGTCTGGAAAATAATATAACGTTTGCCCTGACATACGATTATAATTCATCCAAGACGCGCACCCGCGCTGCGAAGGGGGGAAAATTCGTCACCCAATCGGAAAACAATTCATGGAAGATCGCGCCACGCATCGGTTATTCCTTTACAAAAAAGGTTACCGGCTCAATATATTATGAATATGGAGAAAGTTTCAACCGCTCGACCGGAAGAAGAACGACTAAAAACGGCGGTTTCGATATCAACATAGCAATCAGAGGTTAATGTGAAAAAAGTTTATCCTGTATTTTTTATCTTCATGCTTTTGCTCGCCAATTGTTCGACGCATTCGTTCAATTTCGACGGCGAGAAAGCATATCAATATCTCCAGCAACAATGCGATCTTGGCGTGCGGAATCCCGGTTCGACGGGGCACAATGCCGCAAAAGAACTCATCACGAAAACGGTCTCACCGCTCGCCGATACAGTCGTATTTCAAGAATTTGAATCATACGTCGATTCCGAGAAAGTCACGTTAAAACTTACCAATATCGTCGCCGGATTTGCGACAAAGAAAGGCAACCCGCTTCTCATCGGCGCGCACTTCGACACCCGGCCGCGCGCAGACCGCGATCCCAATCCGCTGAACCGCGAATTTCCCATTATTGGCGCGAACGACGGCGCCAGCGGCGTGGCGGTTCTTCTGCATCTGGCTGAACTCCTCAACCAGAATCCACCGCCGCGAACAGTCTATCTGGTTTTCTTCGACGGAGAAGATTACGGCTTTTCCGGAACGCTCGATTACTACTGTATCGGCTCGGAGTATTTCGCGAAAAATCTGCCGATCCCAAAGCCTGTCGAAGCGATCGTCGTCGATATGATCGGCGATGCCGACCTTTCAATACCCGTCGAACGCAATTCCTACCGTAGTCATCCAAAACTCACGAAGCAGTTGGGAGATATTGCCCGCAAACGCGGATTCAATCAATTCGAACACCGGTTGGGCGAGGAAATTTACGACGATCATCTCATGCTGATCCAATATGCCGGTATTCCGTCCGTGGATTTGATCGATTTCGAGTATCCGAACAAATCGACCAATTACTGGCACACAACGCTCGACACGCCGGACAAATGCAGCGCGAAAAGTCTTCGGGTTATCGGTCAGGTGCTTTGCGATTATATCTATGGAGAGAATGAAGAATAATTCCGACATAAAGAGCGAACCGGCAAAAAAACCCTGGAAAAAGATCGTCTTCAGCCGAAATGTATGCGACGAAGAGCTTCTGCTGGCTCTCCTGGGTGCAAATGATAATGTAGCCACGCTGGAATTCGGAGATCGGATCGAAGCCATTTTCCCGATTGAAGAGCGCGAGCGGCTATTTGAATCGTTCGAACCGTTCGCCGAAAAACTTCATCTTGCCGGCGCGATCCTTTCCGAAGGCGACATCGCGGATGAAAACTGGCGACTGAACTGGCAGAAGTATTATCGACGGATCGATCTGGAAAACGGAATCAGTATTCGCCCTTACTGGGTAGCGCCGAAACCGGACGCTGAATTGGAAATCGCCATTAAACCCGGCATGGCATTCGGCACCGGCACGCATGAAACGACACAGTTAGCCCTTCTTTTCCTAAAAAAATATCTCCGACGCGGAATGACCGTTCTCGATGCCGGTTGCGGCAACGGAATCCTGTCGATTGCCGCTTTAAAACTCGGCGCCGCATCCGTCGATTGCCGGGACATCGATCCGGATGTTGAGGAAAATTTCCATGAACAAATGACACTGAACCAAATCTCCGGAAATTTCTCGTTTCAAGTCAGCGACGCAACCGACCTGAAATCGTATGATTACGATCTCATTCTGAGCAATATCGAACGGAAACCGAATTTGCACCTTCTGCAATCGGCGGCCGAGAATTATACGCATGCGTTGATCATCTTTACGGGAATTCTGACAGATGAATATACGATATTTGCCGACGCCGTGCTAAATTACGGGCGAGAAGTCGTTGAGACGATGACTAAAAGTGAATGGATTGCAATCGTGGTGAAATAAATGAAATCATACCGGTTTATTAGTCTTGTCATTCTTGCTTTCGGGCTGGCATCCTGTTTTAAACCGACGACGGAAACACCCGAGTCCGGTAATCCTGCGATCGACAGTCTTACGATTCATTATTCACAGATAAACAAATCCATTTTCATTGCCGCCGATATTTCCGACCCGCAGGGAACCGACGATATCGACTCGGTCGTTTTTACACTTTCACGATTAGCGAGCGAAACTTCGACAACCGGCACACCGATTTTAACCGGGCGTCTATCGGACAATGGTCCGCCTGAAGATATTATCTGCCGCGATGGCGTTTTTTCATTTCTCGTCGATTCGGCCATTTTCGGCAACCGGAACGGCTATTACAAAGTTGAAGTCGTTGCATACGATTCTGACGGCAATGAAAGTGAGGCGGTTTTCCAAAAAACAAAAGTTGAAAAAAACGCGGCGCCGACGATCTTCATGCTTTCCGCTCCAACTAACTTTGAAAAAGGCGACACGTTGAAATTCAGAATCCGGGCGACTGACCCGCAAGGATCGGACGACATCGTCTCCGTTTCGTACGGTATCCGGCGTCCGAACGGCCAATATTCGGAAGATCCGACATGGACTTTACGCGACGATGGTGTGATGGGTGATGATCACGCCGACGACGGCATTTATACGGTTTTTCAACCTTCCAGCGCTCAAAGCGTAATTCAGGGACTCTTCACTTTTTATTTCATTGCTAAAGACGTCAGCGGCGAACGGAGCGACACGCTAAAAGCCCCGATTACCAATCCCGGCGTCACAGTCACATTTCCGAACCTTCAGGAAAGCTTTTCTGTCGGAGATACATTATCGATCCGCTGGGAAAGCGCCTATATTGCATCAGTCCAACTTGCCTATACTCTCAATGCCAGCGCAGCGGATCCGACATTTACCAATATTGTCATCATCACGGCATCAACCGGGCTTTACCGCTGGAAAATCCCATCCGGTCTTCAATCATCCGACTGTCGGATCAAAATATACGACACGTCGAAATCCAGCCGTTACGACATCAGCGACAACTCATTCACGATCCAATAATGAAAAAAAAATTATACCTGATAACAATTCTGTTATTCGTCGCCTCCGCGTTGAACGCGCAGGCATTTCGGCTTTCCAAACCTTCGCTGATCGACAACAATCGCACTTATTCCGGATTGTCGGGAAACGCCGTCACACAAATCGAATCGCATGGCGACTCGATCCTGTGGTTTGCGACCGGCGGCGGATTGAGCCGATCGAGCGATTTCGGGCAAACTTTCGTCAGTTATTATCCGATTCCGGACAGCATTCCCAAAGGTGGAATTTCATCGATCGCCACATTGGATTCCATCATCTGGATCGCCGGCGTATTCGATTCAACGACCGAAATCGGCTCCTACCAGACCGGCGGCGGACTCGCTTTTTCGAAAGATTTCGGACTGAACTGGACATTCGTTCCACAACCAATAGACTCGGTGGGCAATAAAAATGAGAAATATGAATAT
>JAQUKI010000002.1 GCA_028719225.1 Fidelibacterota bacterium
ATACCCGCCGAAACGCTTGACGCATACATCATCGAAGAAAGAAGCCTACCGATCCGGGAATGGTGGAGCAAGAAATCTTGAACGGCTTTTTGAATAACCGAAATAAGCGGGATAGGATCGCAACCGAAAAGCGGAAAGTCCTGCCGCCTGCCCGCTTTATTCACTTCAGGACGCAATGAAAGGATGGTTGCAATGGAACCACTTTACAGAATATTTAATCAATGCCAAATCAGGATTGTTCTGTCTGATAATTACCTTCTTGAATTATTTGAACCCGACAAAAAAGAATATGCAGAACAATTATCTGGATATATTAACCTTCTATATGAGATTCGAGCCGACATTGCACATTTTCGCGAACACGAAAAATATTTTTCTTCTATTCGAGAAATTGAGCAATACAAAAACCTGAAGGTCATCTTTGAATTAAAACTCCGAAGTCAAATATTTCGGGAATGGATTTTTATGATTCTGGACAATATGGCCGGACTGTTTGAAAAAAGCGATATTCCCGGCTTTATAAATAGTCAAACGAATCAGGATTATTTTAACGACATTAGAGCCGATATTTCTATAATCGAATCTAAAACAATCAATGCAATCGAAAAGGCCGAAAAGGAACGTGGCCGGATTCTGGAAACATTAGAGATAACAAACCGGATAAAGGCATTAACAAGCGATACGCCCATTTTGATTCCCGAAATAGAAATCAAACCAGAACAAGCCGAATCGGATCGGGATAATGCAAACAATTCTGAAACAATTGGCAAACCAAAAAAACGCGGGCGCACAAAAGGAACAAAAGATAAATCCATTATTAGCCGGAATTATTGGATAAGAAAAAGAGAAATAGAACTACAAAAGAATAGCCTTGCCCGCAATGCTATTTACTCACAGATACAAACGGAAGTCAAACAGAGATTCCACAAAGAATTATCAATAAGAACAATTAAAAATATCATTTATAAATAGTCCCTTTTTAGTCCTTTTTAAAGTGTAAAAGTTCTAATTATTTTTAGTCTATTCCACGACAAATAGGCAGTCCTTTTTTAGTCCTTAAAAAGGTATAAACTATTTCCATTTATTTCATTCTGGCCAAAATTATTTCTGTTCTTTGAACTAAAGATTGAACTGAATTAATAAAGGATTTTTAAAATGGAATTTGTACACATACGAAAAAGGATGATAAGGATTTTCCCTAAATCGGCAGAAAGCGAAATTGAAATCAGGCGCGTGATCGACCGTCACTTGGACGCTATCAAGGAAATCCAAGCCGTTTTAGATCGAAAACCCAAAGATGGAAATTGGAAGGAAAACGATGCCAAGTCCACAGATTGAAGACGATCATTTAGACCTTAACGGCGGATGGATTCGGCTTTACCGGAAGGCAATGTATTCCGACGTTTTCCAGAATTCCGACCTGTGGAAAGTCTGGAGTTATTGTTTACTCAAAGCCTGTCATTCGGCGCAAACCGTTAGCGTCAAAACCGGACGCGGTGAAACGCTTGTCAATCTCAAATCCGGCGAATTTATCTTTGGACGTAACGCGGCAAGCAAAGAATTGAAACTGCCCGCGTCAACGGTTCGCAACAAAATAGCAAAATTAAAGTCGATGCGAAATATCGATATAAAACAGGACAACCATTTTTCAATCATTTCTATAACGAGATGGAAAGAATATCAGCCGGAAAACTGGACAGGCAAAGGACAGGCAAAGGACAGGCAAACTCAAAATTTAGGACAGGCAAATGGACAAGCAATTTCCGACGAGAAACCGGATAATCAGGACAGGCAACAGAACAGGCAAAAAAAAGAACACCCTCAAAAAGTGGACACATACAATAATACAAGAAGTATATATAAGAAAGAGGACGATTTTATTAAATCGCTTGTCTCTCTTTTTTCCGAAATCGAATCTTCATTCACAACCGAAGACTTGAAGTACAAACAAGAGTTTCTCGCTTATTGGACTGAAAAAAATCAAAACGGTAAAAAGGAACGTTGGCAAATGCAGAAGGTTTTCGACGTAAAACGCCGATTCAGAACTTGGCTTCAGAATCATAATAATTGGAATCATTCGCCTTCAAAACCAACGATTGACCTAAGCCGGATTTATTCCGCTTCCGAAGTCAACCAAGTTAAACAGTCCGAACCGTCGGCGGAGTTTCGATTCACGGGTCAAACAGACCAATTCCTGAGGCTAAAATGAACCTTACTAACCTTCACGACGAACCGACCGAACGGGCTTTACTCGGCAAACTCATAAACGATCCCGAAAGCCTTGCCCGTATTGACGGGCTTTCCGTCGATGACTTTTATTCTGACTTCGGGAAAATTATTTTTTCGGCGATTCAAAATCTAACCAAAAATGGTAAGTCTGCGGACTTGCTTGCCGTTTCTAACTATTTGAAATCGTCAGGCGATTTGCAAAAGATCGGCGGAGATTTTTTTCTAACCGGATTAGGTGAATATTTTGTTTCGTCGGGACTGATAGCGCAGGATGCGGAGCGGTTGATCGACTTGGCTAACCGTCGGCGCGTTTATTTCGCTTTGACTTCCGGCGTTCAAAATCTGGAAACCGGTTCGGGCTTGCCCGAAGTGACTGAATCGGTTTTATCGGCTTTGCAAGAAACCGAACACAAAGACGGCGGATCGTTTAGGCCTATTTCGGAAGCGACGGACAGATTGATCGATGAACTTGACGTTGTAATGGCGGGAAAATCAACAGTCATTCCAACGGGATTTTATGACCTTGATGCCTTGATTGAAGGGCTTAGACCGTCTGATGTTATTATCATCGGAGCGCGAACAAGTGCGGGCAAGACACTTTTCGCCTTGAACGTTGCGCTTCATGTTTTAAAGTCCGGCTTTCCGGTCGGTTTGATTTCGTTGGAAATGAGTAAGAACCAGATCGCAAGACGGTTGATTTGTGCGTCCGAAAAAATTGACGTTTCTAAAATCCGACCGCGCAGGATTGACGATGACACTTACAAACGATATTTACACGGGATCGAGAAACTTCAAGCGTTGCCATTATTCATTCAAGATTTATCGTCTGGTCGGGCTTTTCAGATTTTAACGCAGGTGGAATATTTAGTAAAGATGCGCGGCATTCGCTTGCTTATTTTCGATCACTTACAACTTATGAACAGTGGGAAATCGGAAACCAGAAACTTAGAACTTGGCGAAATCAGTCGGGCAATTAAACTTTTTGCGTTAAAAAATCAAATCCCGGTTATGGTTTTATCACAAATGAACCGTAAATCCGGCGATTCGGGAATGCCGAATCTATCCGAACTTCGGGACTCCGGAGCGATTGAGCAGGACGCCGACATTGTGCTTTTATTAAATCGAGTTTCTGAAGCGACAACGAACGGGATGAAAGATTTTCTTCAAGTAAAGGTTGGAAAAAATCGTCATGGACAAACAGGCGAAATAACCCTTAACGTCTTTTTAGATCAACAACGACTTGAAAATTTTACAACCCAAATGGAATCACAGTTTTAACAAGAAATGAAAAACAAACCTTTGAAAACAACAAACATTTACAAAAAAGAAAGGACTTGAACATGCCTAAAAAAGGAAAAAGCAACAATCCTAATGGAAGGCCGAAGGGCATCCCGAACAAATTAACGAAGGAACTTCGGGAATCATTGAAGACCGTGATTGCGGGACATATAGAGCAAATCGGTAAAGACCTTGACGAACTTCCGGCAAAAGATAGATTGGAAATTCTTGTTAAACTCTTGGCCTATATTTTACCAAAGGTTGAGGATGTCAATCCGGGATACGGAGAGCCTTTAGATTTTGATTTAAACGACCTTTAGGAAATGCAATGGAAAATGAAACCTTACTTTTTCAACGAATCGAGCAGATTGACCAGAAACTTGACAATTTGAAGACTGGTTTTCCGGCTTGGTTATCCGTCCGTCAACTTGCCGAATATCTAAGCCTTTCCGCATCTTCGATCCGTAAGATGATAAGCGCAGGGACGATCCCTTTTAAAAGGCTTCCAACGGCGGACGGCGGATCGATCCGGTTCAATCGCAGACAGATCGACCTTTGGTTATTGAGCGGTGACGTGAAACCAACAGCACGGGCGCGGTCAACCTTTGAGGTTTTCTTATGATTCCGATTAACGAAATCATTCACGGCGACGCCTATGATTTGATGCCAGAAATCGAGCCGGAAAGTGTTGAACTGATTTTCACCGATCCGCCTTATGAACAAAGCCTTCGGGAAATTTACGCTGACTGGAATCACGGCTTAGACTGGAATCGATTAGCGTCTGAGTTTGACAGAATCCTGAAACCAAGCGGGCAGGTAGCAATGTTCTGCGACTGGACGACCGGCCAAATTCTTTCAACAGTTTTGATGCCAAAGTTCCGCTTCCGTTTTTTATGGATTTGGCGAAAGCCGAACGGTCAACCCGTCGGGAAAAAACAACCGATAAATGAGGTTGAATTGATAATCGTTTATTCCAAAAGGAAATCAAGGATCGGCAATTTAACATTTAACTGGAAAGAGATTTCAACCGTCGGCGGCGAACCTTACCGGCGCAAATTTAGCCGAAATAATCAGACGCGGAAACCGATTAAGCCTTACGTTTCCGAATCAAGTGGTAAGCGTTACCCTAAGCAGATTTTAGATTTTCCAACGAAATGCAACCTGCCGGGAACGGAGCGAACCGATCACCCAACGCAGAAACCCGTCGGGCTTTGCGGTTACGTCGTCAAGGCCTTGAGCAACATCGGCGACTTGGTTTGTGATCCGTTTGCTGGAAGCGGTTCAATTCCTATCGCTTGTCACCGATTGAACCGGCGATTCGTTGCCTTCGAGCGTGATCCTGAGTATTACCGGATGGCGTCGGAGCGGCTTAGGAATGAGCGGGCGCAAGGCAATTTATTCGGGCGTGAACCAAAAATGCCAACAGACCGGCCTAATGAGCCGTTTGACGGCTTAGAATCAATCAAAATGGGCTTATATCAACCTGCGGAAATAATGGTGAAAAAATGAAGATAATCGTTTACGGTGATCCGAAAGCGCAAAAGAGACCGAGATTTTCAAGACGCGGTAAATTCGTAACTACATACGATCCGTCCAAATCCGACAAAGATAATTTTCTTTGTCAAGTGATTCAGAACCGACCGGATCAACCTTTGGACTGTCCGCTTAGTATTTCATGTAAATTTTATTTTCCAATTCCGAAAAGTATTTCCAAAGTGAAACGGCAATCCATGATGGCCGACTGTTTTCCCGTCACAACAAGACCAGACCTTGACAATTTGGAAAAGTTCGTTTTGGATTCTTTGTCGGGAATCTATTTTAAAGACGATTCGCAAATATTTGCCTTATCATCGAGTAAGTTTTACTCAGTAACACCGCGAACCGAAATTGAGATAGACGATGCGCGTTTTTAGGCGATTACAGCGTTTTATTTTCCGGCTTAGTACAAAGAGACCAATCCAACAACGAAAATCGATCCTGAGCCGTTTGGTGGCGATATTGCCTTATTTATCATACCCGTATCAATCGTTTGGTATGCCAATTGAATCAAATCAACAGGAACGGTATATTTATTTACGGTAATTTGCAAGATTATTCTTGACAATTCACGAAATTATTACTATTCTACCGGTAGAATATATTTAACAAATGGAGCGTAAAAATGAACACCGAAAAGAAATTACTGACAATCAAAGAAACCGCTTTGATGTTAAGAGTATCCCAGAGAACGGTTTTTAACTATATTCAACAAGGTAAATTAAAACCTGTAAAACTTGGCGGAGTTAGCAAAACAGGAAAGAATTTGATCCCGGTTGGACAGGTTGAAAAACTCATTAAACAGGATTAATAATTATGGCCGGATTGCGATTATTAAAGGGAAAATATTATATCCGTGTTTGGATCGACGGCAAGGAAAAACTCTTACCGACAGGGACGGCCAACCTTCGGGATGCCGAAGTCCAAAAGAAACGAATCGAGCGGCAAGAAATCGAAGTCAAGCAGAAAATCCGTGATGAAATAGACGCACTTAAAAACCGTCGGACGATTCAAGAAGGTATTGACTATTTTCTAAAGAACATTGGCGCGGAGCGGAATATCACCGAATCAACTGTTAAAAGCTATCGTTTGGCGGGCAAAGATTTTCAGAACGCATTAAACAGTCTGGTTTACTTCGATTCGATCCAGAGAACGAATTACAGCGATTTGTTGGCCTATCTCCAAAGCCGATATAATCCGACGACGGTAAACATTCGCCTGCGCGGGATTCGTTGCATATTGAATTTTCTATCTGAAAAGGGATTGATTCAATTACCCTTTAAGGTTAAACAGATCAAGACCGACCGACAACTTCCGAAGTTCATCACACCGGAAGAAATGGACACGATTTATAAACAGGTAAACGATCCGAAGTTAGCGGCAACGTTTCGAGTTTATGAGTTTACAGGAATGCGGCTTAGTGAATTATTACACTCACGGTTGACCGGTAATTTTATTAAGGTTGAACAAAGTAAAGGACGCAAGGAAAGAATCATTCCAATACCGGCTGAGCGGGTAACGGATTATTTATTGGCAACAAACGAGCCTTACAGCATTTATCATATTAGCCATAAATTTTCTGTGTATTGTAAACAAGCCGGATTAAAAGGCAAAACAATACATGCACTAAGACACACATTTGCACTACGGAAACTGGTTGAAACAAATAATATTCAGATAGTCAAAGAACTGTTAGGGCATTCGAGCGTAACCGTTACTGAGATTTATACAACCTTTCCGGTTGACTTTTTAATGCAAATATTTAAAGACCGGGCTATCAATACCGAGAATTACAGACCTTTAATTCAGGCTTAAAAATGAACGTTTGGAACCTGATTTTCGGATACCGGCGGGATACCATTTGTTTGCCTTCGTCTGCAACATTTAGACTGAAAATCCCTGTGTCGGCGGTTCAATTCCGTCCCTCGCCACAAATCAACTTTCCCGACGTGAAACACCCTTTTTCAGGTTCTATTTATCATAAGAGACAATTTGTTGTACTTGAAGTTTACTGCTTTATCAAAACATTTTTTATTACTCCATCGTGAACAGAAACCGGTGGAGAAGGAAACGAACAAGGCCCGGAATTCCGAACTTTAAAACACTCGCGCTTATTTGTGATTTGGATCGTAATACTGGGTTTTTTCTTCATTTTATAACAAATTGACACAGTTAGTTATAGGGTTCTCCTTGATGATACACATTTTCCTACTAAATTAGCCAGTTCAAATATCTTAGTTTTTTGATACCATTAAAATAAATATCGGTTAAACGGAAACAGAAACACGTTTTATACATTTACATGTTTTATAAAGAAAAATATTGCAGTTAAATCGTTATATGGTTATCTAATTACTCATGTTAAAAACTCGAAAAAATGAATAAAAAGTTGCTCTCTATTTGCTTCCTCGCATTTTGTGTTACTTTACACGCCCAGATGATGTTCATCCATAAATCCGATAACGTCGCGGTCGGCGTTTCATTGTCTGAAATTAAAGAAATATCTATCGGTGAAAATAACACATGGCTGAATTTCAGTATAGGAGATACCGTTGTACAATATGCTATGGCCAGTATCGACAGTATTTCATTTACAGAGAGCTCCGATACCGTTTATATTGCCTATAATGGTTCTTACGCATCGGTTATCAATCCCCTGGCTTTTGAAGGCGTATCGGTAGGTGTAGACGGCGCTTCTGTAACCATAAATGCTGCCGAAGAAGCCGCAGGCGTCAACTATAAAATATCCGGGTCAACTTCCAGCGGCTCGCTCAAGATTTACAGCGAGAAAAAGTTTTACCTGTTTTTTAATAATGTAAATATTACTAATCCTATCGGTCCGGCCATCAACATTCAATCCAGTAAAAAGGCATTTGTGACATTAATTGACGGAACGGTGAATACTCTGACCGATGGCAGTTCTTACTGCGATTCGATCGTAGTTAATGGCGAAACTGAAGAACAGGATGCCGCCTTTTATAGCGAAGGCGACCTTATTTTTGACGGTTTAGGCAGTTTGACAATCAATGGCAAAGGTTCGATTCAGCATGGCCTTTGCAGCGATGATTTCATCCAGATAGACGGCGGAAATATTATCATCACCAGCGCAGCCAAAGATGGTATGAATGCCAACGATGGAATTGTTATAGCAAACGGAACTATCAATGTCACAGCTATCGGCGACGCCATTGATGGCGGAGAAGGTTATGTGGCTATTTCCGGCGGTAATATCACCGTAAAAAATACCGGCGCAGACGGGAACGGCATTACCTGCGATAGCACCATGGTTATCACAGACGGAACCGTCAATATGACGATCAGCGGCAATCAGTCCAAAGGATTGAAATCCGGAAAATACATGATGCTGAGTGGCGGTGATTTCACAATCAACACATCCGGCAACGCCGTTCTGGTCCCATCCGGTTCAGGTTACGACCCGTCTTATTGCACGGCAATTAAATCTGACAGCATCTTAACAATTAATGGCGCTAATATCATATTAACAAGCATCGGTAAAGGCGGCAAAGGCATTTCATCCGATGGCAACATTAAGATCATGAGTGGAAGTGTAGTAATTACTACTTCCGGCGCAGGCGCGACCTATAAAAATTCCAGCGGCACAACCGACGCCTACAATGCAACCTGTCTTACAGCCAACGGCAATATCGAAATTCTAGGTGGCACCGTTACCACGCAAAGTACCGGTTCTGCAGGAAAAGGAATTACGGCTGACGGAACATTGACAATCGGTGATGAAAGTAATTCCCCGCAGGTGACAATAACGACGGCGGGTGCTAAAATAACAATCACAGCCGGTAGTGGCGGCCCCTCGGGTTCTACGGGAGATTACGCCGAAGCGAAAGCAATCAGCTGTGATGGTGCCGTGACAATTAATAATGGAACGGTTACTATTTCCTCAGCCGACGACGGCATAAAATCTGCGTCGTCGGTAACTATCAACAGTGGAACAGTTTCAATCACAAAATCCATCGAAAGAATAGAAGCGCCAATTATTACCGTAAATGATGGCGATGTCAGCATTGTTTCCAGCGATGATAGTTTTAATGCCACCAAAGGAAACGGCGGTGAGACCAATGACGGTAGTTACCTATACCTAAAGGGCGGAAATGTTTCTGTAAATACTTCCGCTGGCGATGGCCTCGACAGCAACGGCAATATCGTAATGACCGCCGGAACTGTTGTGGCGCATGGTCCCACATCCCAACCTGAAGTCGGCGCGGACTATAACGGAACATTCAATATATCCGGTGGATTACTACTGTTTACGGGTCCCAATTCCGGCAACATGATCGAAGCTACGAGCACAAGTTCAACTCAGTACGCAATCAAAGTAACAATAAGTTCAACGCTAAATTCGTCCACCTTATTTCACGTTCAGGACGCCAGCGGGAATAACCTTATGACCTACAAACCGGTCAGAAATCTTTATTATATTGTCTTTTCCTCACCTGATTTAAAGAGCGGCTCGACATATTATATTTATACGGGAGGCACATCGACCGGTACTTATTCAAATGGTTTATATATCGGAGGAACCTACTCCGGCGGAACACAAAGGAAAAGTTTTACGCTTTCCAGTAAAGTAACCAGTGTGTCATTCTAAAAACTTAGATAGATTGTCATATGAGAGACGTTTTCAATGTTTAAAATTATTCTATTGAATTTCCAGAAGGTTTTATTATGAAAAAGATGACCTTGCTTGTATTTCTATTATTTGCAGACCTTCTTTATTCACAAACATATCATTTAAATGTATGGTCGAACGGCAGCGTAACTTCAATTCCCGTTCAGGATATTCAAAAACTTACCTTTGTAAATGTTTCGAATACGATCGAAGGCGGCGAGGAAACAACCGTAATCCAGGCCTTCAAACTATTACAGAATTATCCAAATCCCTTTAATCCGAGCACAACTATCGAATACGAGATTCCTGTAGAAGGTAAGGTTAGAATACAAATTTTCAGCCTTAATGGGCAGTTGATAAAATCGTTTGAAAATACACATACCTCTGCGGGAGATTACTCGGTTCCGTGGGATGGCAAAGACACTGCAGGCCAAACGGTTGCCAGTGGGTTTTACATCTATCGGGTATCATTTGCCAATTCGGTAGCTGCTAAAAAAATGTTATTTTTAAAATAATGAGATCTATGAAGAAAATGACCTTTCTGTTACTTATTTTACTGTCGTCAAATCTAATTTTTGCGCAGTCATTGATGATATACAAAACCGATCAAACCTCAATGAGTTTTGATTTATCTGAAATCGATAGCATAACGTTTTCGGTGACAGCCCTTTCCAAGACGCTTGATTTGTCAGGCTGGAAATGCCTGACTATTGAACCTGTAACTAAAGAAATTCGTCCGGCAACCGGAGTGCTTGAAGAAGTCGCTGAAGGACTAAAAATCTTTGGTAGCGGTAATCAAATAACTAATTCAATTCATCTCGCTTCCGTTTCTGACAATCCGATTACCGATAAGAGCGTATACCTTAAATGGAAAATGGAAGACATGGGTAACTTGATGAGTGTGGTCATCGATCTTTATACGGATACGACCAATTGGACTGATGGCTGTCGAATTACCAATTTTACCACAGGTTATTCAACCGAAGGCCAATCGGTCATTTCCAACGATACTTGGTATTTTACAAGGATTACCGTCACCACCAACACAGCCGTCTCGACAACCTCGACAGATGACTATGATATTGATGGCGGAGTTGTAATTCAGGAATCGTTGATCAATCTCTCGGAACCAGTAAAGACCTTTACATTCGGCGCTAAAGCCAATCCCGCTTCTTACCTCCTGCTCGGCGAAGTAAGGATAGAATAATTAAGAAACAATCTTGGCGATCCAAATATTTGAACGATTTATCATTAATAAAACGTTTTGTATCTCATGTCTGTTTTTAAAATTAACTGATAAATTACATGAGTTATAAAGCGGCTTCTCGTCGATAAAAGTGGAGCGGGGCCGACGGGGCTCGAACCCGCAACTTCCGGCGTGACAGGCCGGTGCTCTACAACATTTTCTTGACGATAGCAATGAGTAAAAGGAGGAACTGGATGGGGGAACTCATTACAATCTGACAGAATGCCAAAGAAATCCAGACCTTAATCCTGCACCTAATTTTAATAATCCAGTTGCTCATTTCAGCCTTTTCTTTTGGTTACGTTTACAGATATACCAGTATCATTTTCACTAATATTCCCGAAATCCCATTCTAACTGTTGATTATCAAATCGTGCGTAAATCTCAGTCGTTTTCACGGATGAGTGTCCAAATAGTCGACTTACCTTATAGATGTCGCGATTCTGGTAATAAGTCTTCACTGCAAAAGTATGACGCAGACAATGAAAATGACGACTCTCACCACTCGGAGTTATTGCATATTCCATTCGCTACCAACTAGAATTTTCAGGACATTTTCGTCGGTCAGATGAATTTTTCGCAGAGCGCGAAAGTTTAAAATTTTGTAGAAAAATAACGCATCACATCTTTTGCCGATAACATCAACAAACGCTCTTTCGCTTCTCGAATTCCGAATTGCTTCACGTATCGAACTTCTTTGACCAAAGGAAGCGCGAGCAGAGTCACTCCTAATCTCATTAATCCGCTAATAAAGAAAACCAGCAGAAAAACCGATATTCCGAAAAAATGAAACGGCAGAGATGAGATGAATCCACCAAGCATCGAGCCGATAAAAATACCTGTTCCGTTCAGAATTGTGTAATAAGCGACACAAATCGCCACTCGCTGTTTCGTCACCGCATCATAAATAAAATTTCCAGCGGCAAGATTGAATCCAGCCCAGGCAAATCCGCTGAGACTTTCAATCAGTCCCAAAAAGATCATCAAAAGAATCGTACGTCCATGGAACATCGGCGAAAAACACCAGATAAACGGAACAAACGGTATTATCCAACCGCATATCCGGATCGTCCGCAAATTACCGAACAAGTCCGCAAATCTGCCCCATGCAGGCATGAAAATCAGAGTAACGATTGGCGTGATTAAACAGATGATCGTGAATTGGACGTAACTAAAGTGTAAGTCCTTCAACATATAAACAGCGAAAAAAGGAGCCGCAATCCAGGAGGCCAGGTTCAATAAAGACACATAAACGACGAACTTTCCGAAGTTGCTCTCCGGAATTTTTCGGATGAACTGCCATATCGTGAAGTAATATTCTTTTTGCGGATGAAAGACCGGCTCGTACTGTTTTATCAGAAAGAAAGAGTCCGTCGAGCGAGCCAGAAAGGCGATGAAGAAAAGAATCGTAAAACCGATAACAGGCACCGAAATGTTCTTGAAATATTGCAGAATGAACCCGGCGGCAAGCATCGAGGCAAGCGTAACGATTCCCATGACCCGGTTGCGGACGCCAAAGAATCCGCCGAATTCCTTTGGCATAATGTCGCTCATCCACGAGCTCCATGCGGGGCCGACTGTCATTCCCGAAATAATTAACAGACTGTAAAACACGATTAGAAAGCCCGGCAGTATATCCGATCGGACGCTGAAATAAAAATGCAGGATGCCGAGAGCAAGAATCGGAAACCACATCAACGACTGAATGAGCACGCCAAGAGTAGTAATTGTTTTTCGTCCGTAACCTTTTTCCATCAGGCGGAGTGACAGGAGTTGGGAAATACTTCCGAGCAGTTGAGGGATGGAGGATAGAAAACCAATATGAGAATTAGTCGCGCCCAAGAGAAGCGCATATGGCGTGATATAGCGGAGACCACACCCATCGTGAATCGCGAACATACTACCATCCCAGATGCTCATGATCTGGGCTTTTCGTTTAAGGCCTTCTTCAGATTCCGGGTCTTTCGCTTTCTCTATCACTTTTATTTGAAATCCATCATTTTTTATTCGGGCAAATATAATAGATACACTTGTATCATTGAATCGACGCAATTTTTACTGCTGAATAAATTTCTAAGTTTGTCAAAAATATTTTCCATTTAGCCATCAAGGATATAAGACTATCATGATAGTCTTATAAACGCTTCAAGTAGCGCTAACCCAATTCGACACAACCTGCCATACCCGCCCCATATATCCCATGCCCCCTGCACTTACTTACCGTCGCACCGAAGTATCCTTCGAACGATGGTCGATCAGGATGTTGCCATGGCCGGTAAAACCTCCGGTTTGACATCCATTGGATTGGGAATAAATAGTTCTATGCACCTACTTAAGGCATTGTAAAAATTATGATAATTATTCAAAGAACATTATGTGTATCTACATTAAAATATTTTAACTTATTTAAATTAAAATAAATTGAAACAGAATCCCCTTGTTTCAATTCGATAAATCCCATCCATTTACAGACAATTGTAATATTATTTACTTTAACATTGAGTAGGGTTTCATATCCCAAAGGTTCAAGCAATTCAATTTTTCCACTAATTGGATTTGAACATGCACTCATGTTCTCTAAAAATATATCTTCAGGGCGAATGCCAACAATAACCTTTTTAATATCGCATTTTTTTAAATAACGGACTGTTTCTTCTGGAATATTTAGTTCAATCTCATGATCTTCGGCAAACAGCATACCATTATCATCAACCGACGTTTCTACAAGATTCATTTTAGGGCTACCAATAAATCCAGCTACAAATAAATCAGAGGGATTATTATACACTTCCATTGGAGTTCCAATTTGGTGAATAATGCCGTCTTTCATGACCACAATTCGATCACCCATGGTCATTGCTTCGGTTTGATCATGAGTTACATAGATCATGGTCGTTTTCAGATACGTATGTAATTTTTTAATTTCAGTACGCATCTGAGTTCGTAATTTTGCATCTAGATTAGATAAAGGCTCATCGAAGAGGAACACTTTCGGTTTTCGGACAATCGCCCGCCCTAATGCGACGCGTTGACTTTGGCCTCCTGATAATTGTTTCGGTTTCCTGGCCATAAGATCCTGGATCTCTAATATTTCCGCCGTTTCCATCACCATCTTTTTGATTTCGTCTTTTTTATAATTTCTAAGTTTGAGACCGAAAGCCATATTTTCATAAACGGTCATATGAGGATAGAGGGCGTAATTTTGGAAAACCATTGAAATATTACGATCTTTTGGTGCAACTTCATTAACCAAATTACCGTCAATTAGAATGTCTCCCGCGGTGAGTTCCTCTAAACCCGCTAAAAGCCTTAGGGTAGTCGATTTGCCACATCCGGAAGGACCTATCAGTACTAAAAACTCACCCTCCCGAACATTCAGATTGAGGTTTTCGATTACCTTTGTAGCACCAAAATACTTTGTGATATTTTTAAATTCAATCTCCGCCATTAAATATCCCTTAATAAAATCTTAATATTTGCTGCAACCTCACATAAAGTGTTCGGTTATAGGCTGCAATTCCTTTTACTTAGGTTCCGTACATTGGGCGATCAGATCGTCGATGTGGGCTGTCGCCATGCAAATCGAAGTATCCGCTGCGCCGTAATAGATTTTTACTTCGCCGGAATCTTCAAGAATATTACCGGTAACGAAAATGACATCATTTCGATAACCACCGGTTATTTCATACTCTGCTTCGGGAGCCAGCAGGGGCTTCTTACTCATACAAACGATTTTTCTGGGATCTTCCAGATCAAGCAGCATTACACCGGCACAGTATCTCTTTTTCCATGTCTTTTCATAACCATTGCGCTGACGGGCTGGATCAAAATCAGATGCATGAAAAATCGTCAACCACCCTTTTGGCGTCTTTATTGGAGGAGCTCCAGGACCGATTTTTAAATTGGCAAACGGAACGTCTTCCACACCCAGCAATAGATCGGATTTGCCCCAGTATACTAAATCCGGCGACTCTGAGATCCAAATATCAAAACGTTCGGGATAGCCCGGACGGCCATAAATCGGGAACGGCCGCTCCAGGCGAATATAATTACCATTATATTTTTCCGATAGCAATACAAAATTTCTATTATCAGGAGCATCAATAGAAATGATATCAAATTTTTCAAAATCTTCCGTGACTGCGATTCCACCGCGTACTCCATGACGAGTTTCCATTGCAAAAGTCATGTAGCATTTATCGTCAATAACTATCAATCTGGGATCGTACGTATTTAAGAATTCTTCATTTTTCATATCGAAACATGGTTGGGGCATTACATTCCACTTAATGCCGTCATCACTATAGGCAAGGCCAAGATAAAGACCCTCGTCAACAGTATATTCACCGGTTCTTTCATCGTTTCTAAACACCATCACATATTTACCATGGTATTTTGTGATACCTGCGTTCGAAACCAGATCGGATTTATAAGGCACATCACTCGCTTTTAAAACTGGATTTCCTGGATGTCTATTAATCACCGAACTCGATTTCAAAGGACCAATCAATTTTTCACTCATTTTTAACTCCTTAATCAATTATTTCACTTTATTTTTCTCATCATTCATTCATCGTCATCAAGTGGTTCCGGTTCTTCCGTTCCAAATCTTGATAAATATACTTTTACTTTTTTGGCCATTTCTTTGCCAATCGTTCTCTTAAATGGCAGAACCGTAGCATTCACAATTCCCGAAGTAAAACGCACTGCGAAGTTACCGATGATCTCAAAAGCGTCCGGTGAGATATTCTCAATCGTATCGTTCCATGAATGACCCAATCCTAGCGCCTGTCGGTAAAAATTGACGGCCGGAATTCCTTCTCCGCAAAATGGCATATTGTCGCTGGAATAAATATCATACTCGATCGTCATATCCAAGTCTTCAATGATATTTAATGCATCGAGATAATGATAAACGGATTTACCGGCAGTCACACGAACACAATTCTTACCCAAAATCGTACCTCCGAGATCGAAATTGAAGACCATTTTGATTTTCTTTAGAGCATCTTCCGAACTCTTCAGAGATTTTACATACGCCAATGATCCTCTTAGGCCGAGCTCTTCACCGGAAAACAGGATAAATCTGACCGTTCTCATCGGCGGATTTTTCTTAAAATATCTTGCTATTTCAAGCACACTTGCAGTCCCAGCGGCGTTATCATAAATACCGGGATTCAGCGTCGAATCATAATGTCCGAAGAATACAAATTCCTCTTCCGGTCGGTAGGTTCCTTTAATTTCAGCAATCACATTTCTCCCGCTACCCTCCAAATCCGATTCGTCTTCTATGCAGAGGTGCACTTTTGTGACATTATGTTTCACCATTTCCAGAGCATCGTTATAGCTGACATAACAAACAGGCAGTTCGCCCCATTTTTTTACATAATCCCCGTTGAACGTAATGCCTAGAAGTTCTTTATTATGTTCCATCGGAATGATAACAGCGGCGGCATGATGACGCGTCAGTCGTTCGTAAAGAATACGATCTACATTTCCTGTCGTCATAACGACCTTGCCTTTAATATCCTTGCAGAACCGCTCTCCGCCGGAATCGATATACTTGAATTCGGCCGTCAAACCCTCAGGCGGAGTTCCTCCTGAAATAACTCTTTGAGTTATTTTTACATCTTTCTCATAAGGCGACAAAATTTTCATCATGGATGAAAAACGATGACTTGTCGCCATCGGAAAATCAAAATACTTAGGTTCTAAGCCGATTTCCCGAAACTGGTTCGCGATAATCTCCGCCGCCTTTTTTTCTTCTTTGGTACCACCCACACGGATGAAATTTATTTTCTTAATGAACTCATAGCAATTCGTACCACTAAACACTTCACTCATAATCTTCTCCTCATTGATAATTAAACATTATTGTTTTGCCGATAACATTAGATCTGTGTAAATGGTATCGTCAATTGGAAAATTTATTTTACGAAAATCCGCTCTCAAATCAGTTTCAAAGGCAGAGGATAACGCACATACCATCATCGTTGCCCGAAAAGTTGCGCCTTCAACTGAATTATTCTCGGGATCATAACGACTATGCCAATCTTTATCAAAATGTTGAAGAAAAGTCAGCATTCTTTTGACCGATTCCCGATAATCGTAGTTCCCTTTTTCAGCATACTCGAAAAACTTATAAGCGACCGTCATAAAAGTTGGGAATGTTTCGTCGCCATCAGCATTTGGATCGTTCCAGGAAGAAAACGGGCAGCCGGAATCAATGTATTTTTTGTAACATCTCGCTAGCCCCTGAAATGAATTCTCGGCGGATAGTTGGATCTCATAAGCCAGATCGGAACTGATCCCAAATTTTTTATAATCATTTACAAGACAGTACGAGGTTGCGTGTGCAAATATTTGTGCCATCGCTTCAGAATAGATCGCGTTAGCATTACCATCAGATTTTCCACCGAAATAGTAGTCAGCCGGAGTATTCAAGGTAAAATTATGGCCCATTTCATGGAAAAAAGACGACCACTGAATTGACCCCTGAAATCCATAATCTCCGACGCCAAAACTTACCGGATTCGTGTACCAGAGCGAGTACATTCCGCCAAATCCGGCATCTCTCAATAACACCTGTTGAAAAGTATCATTCGCCATATATACATCACTATTGACAAAATCCATTTGAATACTTGCCGCCACACCGAGGATGTATTCAATCATCTCTCTGGATATTTCCGTAAAAAATTCATCCGGGAAAAAAGACAGAGTCTCCGAAAATTTGTACATGCCTTCCTGCGGTAAACGACTGCCGAGTTCGACTTTTGAATTCGGAATGGTGACGGTTATTTTGTTGCTGAGTGGAACAGGTTTCAACTCCAGAGAAACAAACCGGACAAACGCTTCAACGGTTTCAGATGAGGAGTCGGGATAGCAGGCTTTTACTTTAACGATATAATTCTGAGTCCGATCAGTATAAATATGTTCCTGAGGAAAACTGCCTTTAGTTACTGAACCATCGCCCCAATTCCATAAAAATAGAGTCGTAGGTTTTCGACTATTGCCACCTCTAATGACAACGTTTCCCGTAGTTTTATCTACCGACTTAACGTTCACGTACATCGTCGGCACTTCACTCAGGACATACTTGGAATAATTGAAAGGCTTTTTATCTTTACAATTATTGATCTGACAGAGAGAACTACAACTATAGCAAAAAACAAAACTGGATATTAAACAAAGCATCATGATCGTATTTTTCATATTCTGTCCAAACATTTATTTACTCGATTATTCATACACTTATTCATCTTCTTAAAAGAGGATTTATTCAACTTCATTAAGCAATAGGTAATCAATCCCAAACATGTTACTTTTCGCCGCTTCCGGATTCGATCCAACAATCTCCACAGTCAGTTTATGTTCACCTTTCGTTAATTGGTGAATACCCACATCTTGAATCTTAAATGGAATTACTGAAACGCTATACAAATCAATCGGATCGCCAAGTTTTTTTCCATCCAGACTGAGTTGAAAAATGCCATAGTCACCAGCTTTGGTCAGTTGCATCTCCAACCGGTATTTCCCGGCTTTTTCTACCGGCACCGATAAAGTTAACACGTCTCCGGGGAATGCATCGGTCCACCAAAGTTGAGATTCTCCGCTCCACCCCGAACCGAACATATGCAGTTTCTGCGGTCTGACTTTTCCTTTTGTCGTTCCTAAAACCGTTAAATTTTCTCCTTCCAAAACACCGTCAACTCTATAAACCGGCGGCATGATACAATAACCGATGCGCTGATCGACCGGAACCGATTCATAAGGATCAACACCTCCCGGCGCAAGATACCAGTAAACAATACTTGCATAAAGTGTTGGAATACTGTTAGCAAAATATTTCTCAATAATTCCTTCAAAAGACTTTGTAAATGGAATGTTATCCGTAATATGCCAGCGGTTCACCGATACGTGTCCGGCGTTCTCCATGCTAATCGTTTGATTATGGAAACAGTTTGAAAACAACGTCGGACAGCACCAAGCGTAACCAAAATAATCTTCGGATCCCGTTCCGAACGTCGAAGGAAATTTTTCGCCGTCTACGAAAAACTTTTCATCGCCCTCACCCCACCATTCGCCTTTAGGATTCCATACATGGAGCATAACTCCACAGAATCTTCCGCGACCTTTTGTCGTTAAAAGCGTCCAATCAGGCCATCGATCATTTCTTTCAATCAAGAAGGCGTCGCGATGCCATTTTGCATGAAAACGACCGAATTCTTCGATTGGACGACTAAGCGGAGCATGCGTGACTGTAAAAGACACCTCTCGTTCAGTAGAGCCATCATTTACTAATTCGACTATAGCCGTTGAACCAAACGGCATATACCAGTTTGAATAAAATCCGTTTTCCGCCATTCCCATTGGAAAAGATTTATATTTGTTTTCACCTGGGGCGGTTCCAAAAAAGTCACCCAACGGAGCCCAGACGCTTGGCTTTGATTCACCGTCCCAATATATCCTCAAAGCAAGTTCACGAAGTACATCGCGATCTGCAGGAGAATCCGGTAAATTAATTTTAACCTTAAGAGAAGTAATAGCGCGTTTTCCCTTCAATTGAATGACTTTTTGGGTGCTTCCGGGAGATACTCTCACGTTTTTTTGTTCGGTAATCTCACCAGCCTTTTCCATAACTGGACTGTCTCCACAGTGTAAAAGTTTTTCATTAGCTTTGTCAAGAGCCGCCGCTTCGGAAGGCGTAAGTTCACGCTTGAATGTCGGCAGGATAGTTTCTTTCGGATAGGTCGCATAAGTGAAATGGTAGTATGCTCCCCAACCTTTTTCGGCAGTGATTTTACAGGATTTCTGATATGGAATCGGAATGTAGCAATTTAATCCACTACCTGTCTGATGGACAAGCGCCGGACGGGTAAACGGTTCTTTCTCACAATTAAAATATTGACTAAACGGTAAATCGACGACTGGCTCCTGATTTCCGTCTAAGTATATTTTTACATGTCCGTCGCCTGCTTTAGCCGACCAAATTCGCCAGATCACTCCTGGACCTTCCATTTCCGCAAATACGAATTCGTCATTTTCCTGGCGGATAATTCCATTGCCGTCACTATTCGCTGCCCAATTGATATACCGGTCGTTTATCTCATCGTATTTGCTCCTACGGTCGTAGCTGGACCATTGCCCACACTTTTCACCGTCAACGGGAAGTAATGCTAATCCTTCCAAATCGGTTAGGTTGTTAATAAGATCGATATAGGTGATTTTTTCTTTAGCAATAAGTGAGGAAAGCATGAGAACTCCAATTCCAATTATTTTAATCCTACTCATCTATCCATTTCCATGAGCATTTGTATCTACTAATACAACGTATGATAATGGTTTCACTTTTTCCCGTCAGAATTCATTCGATCCTGAAGCGCGAAGAAGTCCGCGACATTTTCATACATTATCTTTTTAGCCAATGCGATAGCGAAGTTAAAATCGTACAAACCACTCTGGACTTTATCAGCCAGGACTCCTGCCAGTATTTCCCGGAAATAGAGTGTCTGCCCGAGCGCGCCTTCATAAACGCGATAACTATCTGCACCCCACATAATCTTATTCTGCGGCACCATTTCTATCCATTCACTCAAACAACGCCGGGATAAATCCAGAGAAGTCCATTGCATACCGTTTATGTCGAGATAAGCGTTTGGGTAATTGTTCGCCAAAACGCCAAATTCACTCGTGTACGGAATCCCTCCATGGAAGACATCGAATTTCAACTTTGGATATTTTCTCATCAAAGTAGTCAGATTATTAGGATTTGTATTTTCGATGAACTGGAAATTCCAGGCGAGTTTACCGGTATGAAACTGGATCGGCAGATCACTCTCTTCCGTCAAGCGGCAGATTTCATTCATCACAAAATCCTGCAATATCTTTTTCTCGTTCGGCGTGATATTCTTTAGACCTTTATCGAAAATGCATTTCGCCGTTACTTCATCAACATCCGCGTAATTAATTGTCCGGTAATAAGCCGCTACGGACTTGATAGCGACAGCGCCGCCTTCCTTGAACTGCTTAAAAACTGAGCGGATTAGATCCAGTAAATCCTGAAACGTTCTCAGACTGACGCCAAATCTCTTCTCAAGTCGTTTTATACCTTCGGGATCCGTACCCTGCATCATCAGAAAATCCATTTTCATCGATGGAATTAAATAATCTCTGTCGGTTGAAAGCGTATCCATATCCACAACAGCGACCTGAATATTCCCTTTCTCGCGCAAGACATAATCGATCCAATCTTCCCGTTTGTAAGCAGCAACGATCTGCTCGTTCAGCATTGCCCAATTTTCATCGTCGATATTTACATAGGGAAAATCATAAACCGCCTTAAACCCGCGCAATAATCCTAGATAGGACACCATATTCTCGATATTCCGCATATAAGGTCCAACAACCTTCCATTTCTTGACCGAATCCGTCGTACCCTGCGGCCAGGGTGTTGCGGCGTGCGAACCGATTCCCGGCATTCCGGATACCGTCAAGTCAGAGTTTAGGTTATGAAATAGGATGTCACAGAGATCAAATTTCGGCCATTCTCCATCTGGATTGGGTGCAAAATGGTCATGCGATTCATAAATCGGCAAAGCATCGACAACTGCTTTAATATCTGCGTAAATGTCTGACTGTTTTTTCATTGTTCCTTCTTCAATATAAATGTGAATTATCTTAGTTCACCGTAAGACTTTTCTTGACCAGCGGTAAGATTGTTTTATAAAATTTATTATCGATCGGGTAGTTCCATTTTTGAAACTGTTTGCGGAGATCGTGATCGGCGGCAACACTGAATGCCGTCACGAATATCGTTGTGCGTTTGGTATCGTCATTGCCAGCCAATTGATATATTTGGTCGTTCACGTCGTTCTTTAGAAATATCCTGAAAAACCCGGGAAACATTTCCCAGCCAAACTTATCTCCTAAACGAATACAAATACCGTCGAGTATGTCGGGAGTCATTCGATCTCTACCCAGTTTCCGGGTTTCGTAAGATTCCAGGGCTGCCAAGAATTTTTCCCGCATCGATTTGTTCTCTTCGTCGACCAGATTCTTCATAAGTGGCGTTAGTTCGTTTTTATCGATTGTTTCTGCAACATAAAGACTTGCCAGAGAAGCTAGTCCTTCGGCAAAGCCATTGAAAATAGCGGTTTTATCATAGTATTCTTCTCCCAGCAGGTAGGCGAATCCCGGTAATCCTCCAAACTGGAAATTGTGCCCCATTTCGTGAAATGTGATAAAAAGTGAAAACTTGTTTTCGTTCAGGTGATTTTTCCCAAAATGGATGGGATTCCCGCTATAGGCAAAATTGATTGTGGGATCATATAAAAAGCCCTGTTTTTCTCCGGGAAGAGGCCCCAACGAAGGGACTTGACCGGCCGAGAGTTCCTTCTCGATAGAATAACCAGTGTCCAACAGGTGTACCAAATCCATTGCATCGATTGTAGGTTCGTACCATTTTGGGAAATCCATCTGGATGTACTGCCCTTCATATCGCTGTATCTTTCCTAAATCACCAGCGGGAAGATCCTGCGGCTTACTTGTGCCGACCCATTCCGTCCCGGCCGGAAACACCCGAAGTTCCCAACGATACAAACGTTTTCTAAAACGTGAGCCGTCCTGAAAAATACCGTTAAAGGAAAAACTACACGTGTCGAATCGCCCCGATTTATAGTACTGAGTTTTATCGGTGCTGTAGATTTCGATTTCATAATTTGCGATGGCAGAATATGGACTCCACCGAAATGTCAACGGATTTTGCTCGGCGACATTTTCCAGATCGACGCTCTCGCCGTCTTGCGGATAGAGAGTTTTCACTGCAAATCCATCAACCTGTCGAAGGATTTTTTGCTGGTTTGTTTCATCGATTTTGAGATTTTTAGTCCGCCACTGGAGCGGCATCCGAACACCGACATCCGCCGGATGAGTGATCAGATAGTAATCACCATCCGGCAAATTTGAAACCACAAAAATACCGTTTGAGTCCGAATCCGTTTTACCAAAATACAGGCCGGTTGTAGCATTATGAATATTAATGCGCAAACTGCACGGTTTCTCATTCTCGAAAAATACTCCTCGGATTTCGCCGTTTGCATCACCCGCATTCGCTTCATTTATCAATAAACATGACATTGTTATAAACACCATCAAAACGTATAGAATCTGTTTATTTCTCATTCCAATTCCATTAGAATCACAGGGATTATACTTTCTTTTTTGAATTCACGCTTTCAAGGAACCTGTTTGTTGCATCGTGCAATTTCAAGCAGACTTTTTTGGCATTGAGTTCCTCGCCAAAATAGAGTAATTCAGTGTTTCTACGGTAAATATCTTCCCATTCCTGATATTTACTAATGTAAGGCACAACGACACCATCCCTATGGGCTAAATCATAAAACACTTTTTTATAACTGGTCATTTTCTTCGCAATTTTGCCCTGCGGTAATCCATATTCGTACATGGACTGTCGGCTGACAAACATTCTGCCACTTTCGCCGATGATCTTCAGATTTTCAGGATTACTGAGCATGTAGCGTGTCAATTCATAAGCGATGTGTTTATGAGCGGCTTTTTGCGGAATGGACAGCGCCGAACCGCCGACGAATTGGAACCGTCCCTTGTTGCCTCTGGGGGTTGGCGCTACTGTCCAGTTGAATTTATCTTCCAGCAAATCACCGAAAGCCGGAGCTCCCAAATCGAAATTAATCGCTATCACGCCATCGACAAACGGTTGAGGTCTGCCCTGAGTTAGTTCCGGAACCGGGGCCACTTTATGCTTCCAGCGTAGATCGTTCATCCACTGATAAGCCTCGATCGTCTCGGGCAAATTAAATTTGGACTCTGTCATGTCCTCATTGAACCAGTCTCCGCCAAACGAACGTAAGATCCAGTACTGATAACCGGCATTTGCCTCGCTGCCCAGATTGAGACCGAACTGCCGAGTTCCTTTTGTAAGTTTTTTCCCAACCCGCAGTAGATCGTCGAACGTCCAGTTTTCAGTCGGCAATTCCTCGTCGATCGTTTTGTACATATCGAGGTTTACGTACAATCCGCCGGTCGCATAGTCGTATGGAAAACCGTACTGACTTTTATTATATTGAAAAGATTCTACCTGTGTGCCATAATACTCCTGCGGCCAGCCGTCCGGTTTGAAAAATTCGATAAACGGATCCAAATTCTGTAACAGGTCGATCGACGCAAATGATTTGGCGCGGGTATCGTGCATCCAAACGAGATCGGGCGGTGAACCTCCGGCTAACAGAACCGGTAACTTCGTATTATAATTCGCGAAACTGATACCCCAATCCAGTTGCACCTTGATATTCGGATAATATTTCTTGAAGAACGTGTTGATGATACGTTCCCATTTTTCAAACTGAAAGGCGCTTTCCCAGCTCATTATTTTAAATGTACCGGTAATATTCGGATCAACTACGCCCATAGTCCATGCAGTTTGAGGATACTTCACATCAAACGACAATAGTTTTGAGGATACGGCTTTTTCGGTATTTCCACAAAAGCGTAAGTAAGACAAACCATATGCCCCAATTCCCAATTGGCCAAGTTTTTTTAAAAATTCTCTTCTGATCATATCAGTTTTCCTTCAAATATAGGTTACGCGATCAGCCCTTGAGTCCTGAGGTGACAACACCTTTTACATAGTATTTTTGGCCGATGACGAAAAGTATGAGGATCGGCAAAACAGTTGCACAGGAAGCTGCCATTATCAGGTGCCAGGGCGTCTCCGCCGCAATGCGCGTCTGAAACATTACCAGTCCCAGCGGTAATGTCTTCTTGCCGATTGTATTTATCATGATCAAAGGCCAAAAGAAATTGTTCCAAGTCCCCATGAATGTAAAGATGCCCAAAGTCGCAAAAACCGGCTTGCATTGCGGCACGATAATCTTCCAATACAGCTGCCAATAATTGCACCCATCAATTTTAGCCGCATCTTCAAGCGCCCTTGGAATTCCCATCATAAATTGACGCATTAAAAAAGTACCCCAGGCGCTAAACAAACAGGGAACAATTAAGGATTTGAGCGTGTCCGTCCACCCGAGCGACTGCATGATAATGAATAACGGGATCATCAACACCGGGAAAGGAATCATCATCGTTGCCAGATACATAAGGAATAATTTATCACGTCCCGGAAACCGTAGACGAGCAAAGGCATATCCGCCAAACGAACATGTAAACAACTGCCCGACTGTCACACAAACCGTCACAAAAATCGAATTAAATAAAAACCGATCGAATGGAAGCGCATTCCATGCATCTATATAGTTAGACCACTGAAATTTCTTGGGCATGAACACCGGTGGAAATGTCCAGATTTCTCCGGCCGTCTTAAAAGACGAAAATATCATCCAAACAAACGGCAGAATTACCGCCATACTAGAAATTATCAATATTGTGTATGTGATAAAATTAGCAATATAATTTTGGGTATTTTTATTCAACATGACGGATCATTCCACCCCTTCATCGAAAACCCATTTGTTTGAAAAATGCCACTGGATAAGAGTTAATATGAGAACGATAATGAACAACATCATCGCAACTGTTGCGGCATATCCCATTTTGAACCACTCAAAGGCGTTTTGAAAAATATAATATACTAGAGTCGTCGTTGCTCCGGAGGGGCCGCCACGGGTCATGATGTAAAATTGGTCAAAACCCTGAATGGAGCCAATTGTCGTCGTTACAATCACGAAGAATGTCGTGGGTGAGATCAATGGAATCGTGATGTGAACAATTTTATGCCACCAGTTGGCGCCGTCGATTTCGGCCGCTTCGTAATATCGTTCCGGTATACCTTGCAGTCCTGCCAAAAAGATCAACATTGAATATCCGGTACCTTTCCAGATGCCCATTATTATAATCGCCGGCATTGCCCACTCCTTGCTTTGTAACCAGCGTGGGCCGGTTATACCGATTTTCCCCAGAAAATAATTGAACAATCCGAAGTCGGCATTATACAACCACGACCATACTATCGCAATGGCGACAAGCAGAGTAACGCTCGGTAAAAATTGCAGAGTCCGAAAGAACACAACTCCACGAATTTTCCTGTTTAGCAAGTACGCCAGGGAAAAGGCCAGGATGACCGTTAGCGGTATCGTACCGATGGCATAGTAAAACGTATTCCAGAGATATGTCCAGAATAGTTCATCTTTGAGAACGTTTGCAAAATTCTCAAATCCTACGAACTTTGGACTTGAAGCAAGATTCCAACTTGTAAAAGTGAGAAATACACTGGCAATAATCGGTATTAAACTAAAGATCAGAAACCCAAGTAAATTGGGAGATAGAAAGCTATAGCCAGCAATTTTTTCTTTTTGAATATAGTTCAGTTTAAACAATTTGTTTATCACTTAAGTTATAATTTAGAAATCATTAACGATTTTCAAATAAATCTGTCCGGATCTATTTGGCTCCAAGTTTAGGCGATATCGATTACCACCTTGAGCGTTTCGTGTAAATCATTCAGGCATTTGTTCAAACCCTTTTCTATGTCCTCCAGAGGAAAATGATGCGTAATCAGTTCATTGACTTTTAGTCTTCCGGATGCAACTAATTCAACAACAAAATTCGCGAGGTTTTTTGTTCTGTCGATCCCAGGTTCAAATCCTCTCATCGTAATGTCTTCGTTACTCACATACCAAGTATTTACGAAGTCATTCAGCCGGCGATGGCCGAAAATAATATATCTTCCGTGCCGTTTCAACAGGTTTAATCCCAATTCGACCGAATTTCCTTTAGCCCAGCGATTGTCACCCATTGCATCGATTACCATGTCGAGTTGCCCGACTTTCTGCTGAAGAATCTCAAGCGCTTCATCATACGTTTTACAGGATAAATTCAATGTATAATCAGCCGCCAATTCTCTGGACTTTGCAAGACGGTTATCGTACAAATCGACCGTGTAAATTTCAGCGGCACCAGCCAATTTCGCTTCCTGTGCTAAAAACAATCCAGCAGGACCTTGCCCGAATATTAAAACTTTATCTCCAATATGCAAACCGGAATCATAGATCAAACGAATGGTACCACACGCTAATTCTAACAGCGCTCCTTCATCGTAGGTCATGCCATCCTTCATTTTACAGACTCCAAGCACGTTAGGCTTAATTGTGTTATATTCCGCAAATCCTCCAGTCATCTTGACCCAATAACCGACACGATCACCTAATTTATAATCATTAGAACATTCTTTACCAACCTCAATGACCTCTCCACAGCATTCATGTCCTAAAATATGGGGCATCGGTGGAGTGGCTCTTGGGCGAAAATCACCTTGCCAAATATGAGTGTCTGTTGTATTACATATCGCAGAACGGTGAACTTTTATAAGCAATTCGTCCGGACCGCATTTCGGTATCGGAACATCATCGATGGACAATTGTATCGGTTTGTGCAGGACTGCCGCTTTCATTTACATTCTCCTTGTTTTAATATTTGAATTGTATTGTGCACATTTTCCATGAATATCTTTTTTAGATAATTCGGATGAACATGCGGTTCCATAGTATAGTATCCATTATATCCGTCTTTTATCAGGTGTTCTATCAGCAATGAATATGGAATCACTCCTTTTCCTACCTCACAGCAAAGATAATTCGCCGACATATCCTGCCATAGAAATCCATCACCGGGATAATCATATAAACTCTTATGATATTTCATACCATCTTTTATATGGACATATCCGATATATTTTTTAAGCAAATTATATGCATATGGATATGGTTCCTCGCCCGCAAAATAAAAATTACAGGCATCGAAAGTCAGTCGGAAATGTGGCGAATTCACTATTTCCACAAGTTCTAATACATTTTCGGCCTTGCGCGTAGGATCGACACCCGTAACATCAAACTCATTTTCGAGCACGATAGTGATATTTTCCTTCTCAGCGAATTCCAGGCATATAGCAATATTTTCTTTGTACAACTGTATTGCCTTTTGCGGTGTTCTATCCGGATGAGCGCCAAAATAAGTATTGACTATAGGAGCCCCGAGCTCTTTCGCGGCTTTGATACTTCGTATTATCTCAGCCTGTCTTTGACCGACATTTCCGGGAAGATTAAGTTGTGTCCAGGTAGAAATGCAAATCGCCTGTAATTTCTGCTTCTCAAGGTCATCTTTTATTATTCCAACCTGGTTATATTCGAAGTTATGAGGAATCCATAATTCTAAATTCGATACACCCACATATTTTGCAATATCATAAATCTCTTCAATCGGTCGGTACGGATACTCTGTGCCAGAGATAGCAATCTGGTTCATTATTTGTGTAGACTTAGTAATTTTCAATCCTCCTTCTTACATATACAAATAATCTGTTAAACTCATTACACTGGCGGTGTCATTAAAATGAAACCGATAAACCGGTCTGATGCTGAAGATCGAAGTCTCGCAGATTTAGTGTAGCATAATCAAACTCAAAGCGGATATTTTTTATATGAAAGCGGACTCCAGCTCCCACACTCCAATCATATCCTTCATGTTCAAATTGATAGCCTCCACGCAGTATGTAGTTTTCCATAAAGCTATATTCCAGCCCGACATTTTCGCTCTCGCCAATATCGCTTGAATAATAGATACTGCTCATAACCGCCAGTTTATGATAATTTACTCTGACAAGGTCATATGCTCCTCCGAATCGAAAGCTCATCGGCAGAGCCAGTTTTTTCGGGACATATCCCAATGTAACTTCATCGACATTCTCTTCCGGATATATCTGGTAATCGAATTCTAATTGTGTTCCGGAAATATCCTGTTTCATTCCAAAGTTCGAAAAGGACATTCCAACGTGAAATTTATTGTAATTATATATCAACCCGACGTCAAACGCCCAACCATCCGAAACAAGGTCCCAGATTTGTTCATTGATATATTTCACGGAAATGGCAGCCATGAATCGGTCCGTGACACGGCGTCCATAAGTCATCGTGAGCGCATAGTCGGCAGCGGAAAAATACTTGCCCGTTCCTTGCGGATCGGTAATCGTCGTCTCTTCCATTTCGCCCATATTAACAAATGTCAGAGAGGCCCCGAGATAATCATTACTTGTAACCGGAACTGTAGCGCCCAGAAAACTGTGATTGATATTTGCTATCCATTTGTTGTTAAAAAAGGTCACTTCCATTTTATCGCGGGCACAGATACCAGCCGGATTCCAGTACATGGAATATGGACCATTGGCTGTGGAAACATTGGCGCCGCCAAGAGCATTACCTCTCGCACCTACGCCGATTTTTAAAAACTGAAAACTCGTCGTTCCAACCTTATTATCAATTTGTTTGGCGAATAGAACCGTGAATAAGGATAGAATTAGGACCATGATCGCTATTTTATTTCTCATTGAATACCTCATCAACATACTTATGATTTCTACCTTATCACCGCAAATTTTCCGACATCATTTCCAAAGGGAGAATCCAGATAAAACACATAGATTCCCGTGGCAACTTTCTGATTGTTGTTAGTCATCAAATCCCAGAAGGCTGTACCGGCTGTTTGGCCGGAAAAACCGGCTTCATAGGCCTCCTTATGACGGATCGTCTTTACCAAATCACCCGCAACCGTATAAATTCTCAGCGTACATTCCGTGGGGAGATTGATAAACTGGATTCTTTGATAATCGTTATCAATGTCCCAGGAAGCGCGAACCAAGTATGGATTCGGCACAACCTTGACATCTATATCAGCGTGATAATCGATCTGTCTGCTTACCGTAGAAAACTGGTATGATTCTCCAAACATCGGGGCGCGTACGCCGGAAAGTCGGACATACATCACATCTCCACCGACAATCTCTCTATTAAGATCCTCGATAAAAATGAATGCGCCGGGGATATAGATTTTAAAACCGTCGGAAGTATTATCTATTTTATTCTTGAATCCTGTCGGGTAATTATACCACGTCCATGTAGTATCACCGGTTGTCGCATTTACGGAACCAACAGATCTCTCATAGTTAGCAATCGAGAAGGTCCGACCAAACGACCGCATTACATATTCAAGCGTATCCGGAGTATCGAGATCGTAAACATATATTCTTCGGCTGCCGCTCAACTCATAGAATTCGATTTTATATAGATGGGGCATGAAGTATGACCCAAACGGATAGTCGCGTGGAATACATGTCTGAGCGGTTGTAAAATCATCATATTCTGTTATCGCACGTATCGTTACGGTCGATTTTGGTGACTCAAAATATACCGTATCGATTTTATTCTTTAAAAGATTCGGGCCTGTATATAACAACCGCATACCATCGAACAATTCTGATTGGACAGTACTTATCGGATTACCAACCGGAAAATTCAGTGTCGTAACAATCGTATCCCCGGTTGATTGGTCGACGAGATATATATCCGGTCCTAACTGAGTCACATCCTTGTCATATCGAAAAGTGGATACCTCCGAGAACTGAATCTGGAACGTTTTATCTTTAACACTATCCGCTATCAAATACTCGGGAGTGATACTGAAATCTATTTCTTCACTATTTTCACTCGTTACTTGCAGTCCTTCCATCTCCGGATCCGTAAAATTGGATGGCGGCGGATTTGGAACGGCCGCAGTTAAATTTACACCAAATACCATACCGGTTTCCTGAGGTGGAACGACTTCAAAATCGGAAACGCCATATCCGCCTGCCTGATACTCGCCCTTATCATAAGCCGTGACCGCGTAAAAATAGGTCTTGCCATTAATTAGATCGGTATCTATATAATTATGTGTCAAACCGGTATTCTTACCTATTGCGTTGCCCAGATCATCGAAACTTACCTTATCCCATTGACCCAATAACTCAAAATCTCCCTCTTGACCGGTTAAACTCTTCCACAGTTTATAACCCTCAAAATCGAGTGAGTCGGAAAAATCCGGTAATGACAGGATTCTCTCGACCGTCTTTTCAGCAACGTCATCCCATTTAATTACAATTTTCTGATCAATGGGAAATAACTCAAGTTTTGGCATGTCCGGCGGTTGAGGAAACTTATAATCATTATCGTATACAAACTGGGCGTTTTCGGCAACCAATTTAAGATAATCGGCGTAGTGTTCCGGCTCGTTTTTAACAGAAGGATCGTAATAATATTGCGGCCACGCAAAACAGATGGCTACAACAAATTTTGTCGAATCGCCATAAGCCAGATTAAATGGGCCGGATGATAGAAAAATCCTCTTGTCAGCCGGGTCGGTATCTTCCAGATCATAGGTTCCGGCAGATAAGATATCGTAACGCGCTTCATCGTTATTCGGATCTGTTTCCCAGCGCCTGAATGATGACATCTTTGCTTTCCCGGTTTCGGGATCACGGGCGGGACCATCCAGAAATTTAATTCCCACATAACCGGGTATATGTTCAAGATCTTTTTCTATTCCGGAAAGTGTGGCTGCACTGTACGCAAAACCGATATTCAAATCTGGAAAACAACCCGTCAGATCATTGGTTGGATCACCTATATCCGGATCCATTGAAAAGCCAATATAGGCATCTTCCCATGTCTTATGGTCGGCATTTATATTTTTAATCGTGTAAGATAAGAAAGCGATGTCCCAAACATCCCGAAAACTGCTGTTCCATGAGTAGGTTTCTGTCGTCAGCAAAACTCCCAGTGATTTTCCTGCTTCAAATTGTCTGGACGGATCAAGATCATTGCACTGAGCATAGGAATCCATTTGAGATTTTGCAATCGGAGTTCCATCTTCATTATATCCCATCGGCCATGGCGGCAATGCGGCGTTCGGGTAATCCGTGCTTATATAAACAATTTCGGTTGGATCACTATATCCCGGCTCATTGGGAAGATTTCCCGGAACCATCTCGGTCTGTACATTTGCAGAATTATAACCAACTGTCACCTGTTTTGCATTATCAATCTTGGCGCCGATCCAAATGCCGGCTCCAAAAATATAGCCTTCATCGGTTCCGCGAAGCCAGCGCCCACCACCCGGAGTCTGAGCACTTGGATCCCAGCCAAAACGCCCGTCGTTAGTTATTGGTATTTCATATCGAGCATAAATCGTACGCAAATCACTAACAGTCGGCTTCTTGAGACTTTTATTCTGTCCGTTGCCTGGTAATGCAAATATTTGAGTAGTAAAAAGAACTGACACAATAAAAGGCTTGAGTCCGATGCGGATTTGCGGGCACATTCGTCTATGATTCATAAGAATAATACTCCTTTACCTAAAATTTTATCTCTATCCCAACCGTAAAAGTCCTCGGGTTTGGATAATGATTTTTCAAATCAAGCATATCGTTCTGATAATTCAGATATGCTGCCAATCTTTCTGCCGGTGTCAAAACTCCATCACCGTCAAAATCAGACCATTCCGAATACAACTTACTTTCACCCTTAACATACGTATCGCTGGATAAACTACCTATCGTCAGATTGTACAACGGGTCATCAGGATCTCCGGATCCTTCAAAAACCGAAGTCGGCGCTTGTAAATTAAAAAGATTGTACACTTCAAGAAGCAGCGTTACATCCTGTTTCAGCACCTTAATGTCCTTATAGAACTTACCATTGACGTAATATGTCCAGGGATATCGGGCGGAATTGAACCTGTCAGTCGTCACATCAACCGTGTAAGAAGTGACTGGCGTGTAAGGTCTTCCGGAACTGACGTTTGACATGATATTCGCGCCGAATCCGGATAATAACTTCGTACCAAGAATCGACGGTCCTTCCTGGGCAGGAATGTAGAAATCGAGATTAAAATTAAAAGTATGACGCTGATCGAAATCCATCGGCATCGTATCCTGCGGATAGATCGGTTCATATCCCAATTGCTTAGCATACGTTACACTTGTTAACGGATAACGCGAAATCTGTGTCACGGTCGATGAAGTACCGTCCGCAATCGCAAAAGAATAACTCATCGAACCACCAATATAATGGTTTATCCGTTTCCGCAGCGTTAGTTCCAAACCTTTCGATTCGGCATATTCCTCGTTGAAAGCCTGAAAATACCAATCCAGATCCGGCGATCTTCTGATTCTATAACCTTCAAGATTGAACATATTCTTCTGATAAAGCGTCACATCCATTGCAATATCATCCGTCAAAATTGTCGATAGACCGACTTCGTAGGCAATTGTCTTCTGAGGTTCGATATCCGGATTTCCCATATTTACGTCGCCCTGATTTCTATCAAGCCACAAATAGGCAAACATGCGCTCCATCGGAGGCGTTTGGAAAAAGTAACCATAATTAAATCTAAACATTGTCTTTTCCGTAACGGGAAATGAAATTCCCAATCTCGGACTGATCTGATATTTCGCATCCGAAGACGTACGATCCTGTAAAAAAGGATTGGAAGGATCGGTCTGAATCGGATTAATTCGATATTCGGTAAATGTATCAAAATAGTCGAAACGCAATCCCATGTTCACGAATATATTTTTCATCTGAAACTGATAATTCAAATAACTTGCGAATTCAAGTGGTTGATAACCCTCACCCAGATCGTCCACGCCTGTAATACTTAAAGCAGTATCACTGGGCGATGCTTCATAATAATCGATTAAAGGATATGTAACACCAACTCCGTTATAAGCCGCCATGGCTCCAATCGCAAAGCGATTGACATTATGCCGTTTTAATTCAAATCCGGTCTTTACTTCACCATTCAAAAACAACTGACTGGTAAGGTCGAATTTTAGAGTTACGCACCGATCTCTATTCTGAGAATACCAATCATTATCACCACTATATATGAAACTACCGAAATAATCGGCATCCATTGTATTCTGTATACCACCGGTAATTCCATATGGATTGGATGCAGATACCGCGCTCGAAGTCGTCTGCGAATATACATCGCCAATACCCTTGCTATCGCGAAGGCGCCATTTACTATATGTGTTCGTATCACCCATAATGTGATAATCGGTATCAAGAAATGGTTCGCGGAATGTATAATCCTCCCAAAAAGCACAATTAGACCCGACTTTGTTGCCAGACCATTCTGACCGATCTCTTTGACCGCTAATAGATACCCAATCTGTAATTCCGGCTTTTAACGTATAAAAAGTTTTTGAACTAATTGTATGGTCCAGTGTAATCGTTCCATACTTTGTTTTATTTAAATAAGCTCCCAGCCGATCCAATTGATTTTCATCATTCCCAAAACGCCAGAGTAGGTTGTAATTAAGTCCCTGGGATCTATTAATTGATCCGGTAACTTTCAATTTCATCGACGGAGTAATCGGAACGCTCAATTTTAAATTTGTACGATATTCCTGATATCCCTGGTGAGGATGTCTTCCAATATTTGTCCCGTCCGGAGCAAATACTTCCCGTCCCGGAACCATATCATAGGAATTTAGGTAGGTAGTCAGAAAAAATCTGCTCTTCTTAATTAAAGGTCCGCCAAAGGTAAAATCCAGGATGTTAGCGTTCTGATAATACTGGCTTGATGAACTCAGTTTATCCGTTTTATAACGCATACTTCCTTCGTATTTAGATCCACCCTCCTTGGTCACGACATTGAGTACACCACCCATGGCATTGCCGTATTCTGCGGAAAATCCACCCGTTTGCACAACGATCTCGTCAACGGCATTCTTGCTGATATCGGTAAGGATTCCACCGCTAATCGGATTTGTCAACGAAAGACCATCTACCATATAACTCACATCGGTCGAGCGACTACCACGGATATAATTGCCACTGGCAACTCCTGCAGTCGTATTAAGAACACTGGACACAGACTCGATCGGCAGATTTTTAAATTCATCGGATGAAATCGTCTTGGTGGAAGCCGATACATCTTTATGAATTAAGGGGCGTTCCGCAATGACTTACACACCTTTCATATCAATTACTTGTG
>JAQUKI010000003.1 GCA_028719225.1 Fidelibacterota bacterium
GGATATTGTCTTCATGCTCCTCTTCTTCTTCATGTCGGTAACAACGATGAAAGATTTTGAGGGATTGAATGTCATTTTGCCCTTTGCTAAACAGATAGAAAAACTCGGTTCAGATACGCACGTCACAACTCTCTGGGTCTCCAAGGAAGGTATGTTATCTGTTGATGGAAAATTGATAAATCTCAATTCAATTCGAACAATATTTTATGAAAAACGAACCGCCGATCCGCAATTGACGGTTTCGATTCGCGCGGACGCTCAGGCTACAATGGACATGATGCACAAGGTTCATAAAGAATTAAGATTAGCGGATGCTTTAAAAATCAATTACTCGGCCAATAGAGCAATTTAAGGAGAGTCAAAATGATCATTAGAGTCAATCCGGAATACAGTTTAAAATTACGATACAATTATTTACTCAGAATTGGACTGGTCGGCTCTCTGTTACTGACGGTCTTCATATTTGCAGCTTTTCCGAGATTTCAGGAAACCGCTGCTGCTATAAAAAAAGTGGATTTCGTCATGGAAACCACCGATGTGCCAATCATTGAACAGAAGATCGATCAGGCGGCCGCGCCAACCCGACCGGCAATCCCGGTCGAATCGGAGAATGAAGACTTTTCCGAAGACATTACGATCGATGAAACGACCGACCTGAGCGAATATCAGGCTTGGGAAGCACCGCCGCCGCCGCCGGAACAAAAAGACGATTCAGATGGCCCGAGAATCCGGTTTATCCCTTACGAAAAAGCTCCGGAACCGCTCGGTGGATTTGCCGCGATTCAGGCAAACGTCATTTACCCGGAGATTGCTCAGGAAGCCGGTATCGAAGGCACTGTAATCGTTCAGGCATTTGTCAATGAATTCGGAATTGTTGCAGAAACCGTCGTTCTTAAAGGCGTTCCAAACACCGGTCTTGACGAAGCCGCCTGTGCCGCAATCAAGAAGACCAGGTTCAAACCGGCGCAACAAAGAGACCAGAATATCGGCGTATATATTTCAATCCCGGTTATTTTCAAGATCAAGTCGAACTAAGTTTCGCAAAATAGCATTATCAAGAGGCGATCAAAATGGTCGCCTCTTTTTTATTTTAAAAAACTATTGACATTCAGATGTCAATCCCGTATCATGTATTTGTAAGGATTCGACGAAAGGAGTTAGAATCTTGAAAGGCAAACTAAAAAAGACAGAAAAACGACCTGAAACCAATTGTGTTTTAACCAACATTTAAAGAGGGAGTGGTTATGATTCGGATTAACCCAAAATTCAGTCTTAAGTTGCGGTATGGTTTTTTGCTGAGAATTGGATTGGTGACTGTACTTTTATTACTCATCATCATATTAATCGCTTTTCCGAGATTCAAACAGACGGCGCTGGCAAATAAATCTCCAGAGCTTCCCCCGGATTTTTTACCTCCGTTACCACCCATCGCGAATAATATTGATACGCCAAAACCACCGGAAAGACCGGCAATTCCAGTGCCGTCTTTTACAGAGGATTTTATTGATGATGTTCCAAATCTACCAATGAATTTCGAAGATTATATTCCATTGAATTATCCGCCGGAGCCACCGGAACCGATCGAATCGGGAACTAATCGACGCGAAATTTTCATTCCTTATGACGAAGCGCCGGAACCAATTGGCGGTATACAATCGATTCTTGAAAATGTTAAATATCCACCCATGGCAATCGATGCGCAAATTCAGGGAACGGTATTCGTCAGGGCATTTATCAACGAGCGAGGCATCGTCACTGAATGTAAAGTTGTTCGCGGCATTCCGAACACCGGTCTTGACGAAGCCGCTTGTGCCGCCGTATTCAAGACAAAATTCAAACCGGCGAAGCAGAGAGACAAGAACGTCGGCGTCTACATGTCAATTCCCATCGTATTCAAAATCAAAGATAGTTAAATCTTTCAGCGCAATATTTCAAGCAAGAGGCGATCAAACACGGTCGCCTCACTTTTTACGCTGCGCTGTTTTCCTACCACATGAAATAGTTTGACATTTATTCGGGAAGGCCGTAAAATCGGTCGTCTGAAAAAGAAAAAACGAGAGAATATTTTTGAACGAAAACAACATAGCAAAGCATCCCAAACGATATTCGATCACATGGAAAAGCGTCGAATCTGTGGAAAAATACTCCCAAAACCGCTATAAACATCTCGACCAACGATGGATTAGTTGGCGAGAAAAACGGATCGTCCACCGAATATTGATTCGCCTCAAATCAACAAGCCGGACGCTTTTGGACATTCCAACCGGATATGGCCGCTTCACGGAGATTTTTCTGGAAAACGGTTTTTCCGTGACAAACGGCGATCTGAATCTCTACGCGCTCGAATACCAGCGGAAACGACATCATGGTTCGACGCGCGTCGTCGTCTCGGATGTCAACACAACGCCTTTTCGGGAAAACGAATTTGATGTCGTTTTTAACTTTCGCCTGCTCCAGCACTTTAAAACCGACACCGAGCGGCGCACAACTCTCTCGGAACTTTGTCGCGTGACAAAACACTGGGCTGTCGTATCCGTTTATATAGAATCTTCACTTCATAAACTAAATCAAAAGTTTTCTTCGCGTCCGAGAAAAATGACGATGGCGTCCATTGAAGATTGGGAAAATGAGGTGCGTGAATCAGGTTTTAGAATCGCGGATTCATGGTGGGTTTTACGGTTTTTCCACGCCCATAAAATTTTCCTGCTGGAGAAACAGACATAAAAAAATGTTAGCGTTGATAAACATCCAACATCGATTGATATTAACCTTGAATTCATTTCGAGTAAAAAATATGAAAAAACTAATTCTGTTTTTCGCAGTTGTTTTCTCGCTTCAGGCGGCGGAACCGATCAATTTGCCTTTCATTTTTCAACGTCCTCTGAGTTACGGAACTGTTCCGATCTCCGCAAAATGGTCGCCGGACGATGCAAAATTAGCCTTTCTCTGGAATGAAAAAGGTGAACGATTTCGGGATGTCTATGTCAAAGACATCGAAGCGTCCGGCATTCAACGGATCACATCGTTTGGAACCAATAATTCGTTGTCACCGACAGACCAAATCCGAAATCTCGTCTGGTCGCCGGACGGCAAATCTCTCGTCTTTGAATTTCAGAATAACATCTACCAAAGCGGCATTCGAAGAGACGATAAACCGGCAATCTGGATTCCGTCAGCGTCGCGTCCTGTTTTTTCACCAAACGGAAAGTATATCATCTATGAAAAAAACTCCGATTTCTGGATACAGGAAATTACATCGGGAAAACTCACAAATTTGACGGGCGCTTCGTCCGCAGAAAATACTCTGATAAACCATCCGTTTTTTTCCAAAACGCCTCGATTTCAATGGTCTTCTGACGATAAATCAATCGCATCTCTTGAAACCAAGGGAAAAAACGCACCTTGTATGGTCATTCGTCAGATAGAAACGAATCAAGTGCGAGTCGTTGATGTTCGGTTCCCCATCGATGCACAATCGATCATTCGGGATTTTCAGTGGGCGCCAGACAACCAGTTCTTAGCCGTCGATGAAATCGCTGCCGACCGAAGCAAACGGTTTCTTTTACGATTCGACACAAGGCGCGGAATCGCCGATACATTATATCGGGAAATCGCTCCGAAAAACATTGGAACGTTTGGCGGGAAAATCTTCTGGATCGAAGGCGGACTAAGCCTGTTGTTCGGTTCCTCGATCAATGGATATGGCCATTTGTACACGATTAAGGTCGAATCCCGGATCGTCTCGGCGTTGACGCGCGGTCAATTCGATGTGATCGATTATTCAGCCGAAAACCGAAACCAAAAAATATTTTACACTTCGGATGAAGTCGCAACCGAGACGCATATCTTCAGTATCGATCCCGCGACGGACAAGTCTGAAAAGCTGACATTCCGAAACGGCGTTCATTCGTTCACGCCCTCTAATTCCGGCGAAAAGATCGCTGAAGTCTTTTCAAGTTTTCAACAGGTTCCGGAATTATATTGGTCGAACGCTTTACCAAACAGCAAGATGATCGCCATCACCCAATCGACTTCCCCGAAGATGGAAGATTATCGGATGAAATTGCCTTTGACCAAATCCGTCCGCAATCCGCAAACCGGACGTTTGATCTATTATCATCTGTGGTTGCCCGAAAAAAACCTCGTTTCATCTAAGTACCCTGTCATCCTGAATGTATCCGAAGAAACTCGATCCCATAAAATCCGCAACGCATGGAGCATCAACGGTTTGGTCAATCAATGTCTCTGCGATCAAAAATTCATCGTTGCCGAAATGACAGTCCGCTTGATAGATGCAGATTCGATCCAGTACTCTATTTCCGATATGAAAACAGTTTTAAACGAGATCAGTACATACGATTTCGCCGACGTAAATCGCGCCGGCATTCTGGGAACGCACTTCGGCGGGTATGACGTTGCCGTTACCATGTTCGCCACACCAGAACTGTTTAAGGCAGGCGTCGCGATCACGGCGCTTCCCGAATGGCAGGAAGATTTCCCAGCAAGTAAGCCGGAGATTTTACCATTTCTGTTCGATCATATCGATACCGAAAAAGTTCCGGAAAGACTGAATTCTTACCCAGATCTCACCGGTCATTTACTGTTCGCTCAAGGCAATATGAGCAGTATCGAAGCACTTTTGCCGACTGCAACGCTTACACAAAAAATGACGGAAGCGCAGAAACGCCTCGATTTTATCTTTTATCCGTGGAAAGATCAATATCTCGAACCCGACGAAACCACAATCGATCTGTATCAAAAGGTTTATGAATATTTTCGCAGGTATTTAAGATAGACGGAGTCTTAAGGGCATTTGGCGCTAAAGCGTTCTATCATAATTAAAAATCCGCCAGATGATAAATGATCGTCGAAATATACTTAATCTACCTAATCCATTCTTCAGTTTGGAAGCGAACCGGATGGAACTGGCGGGAAACCGGTTTGTGAATCCTTGTCCGGGAGGACAATTTCGCCGAACTTCGATTCGAATTTTGAGATATTTTCCTGAAGCGTAAATAGAAGTGTTTTCGCGTGAATTGGCGTCATGATGATGCGACTCTGAACGACGGCTTTTGGCGCGCCGGGCATCAGGCGGGCAAAATCCAGTACGAACTCCGCCGGCGAATGTGAGATGACAGTAAAATTACTATAGTTCCCTTCGGCTTTGGATTCGGGAATTTCAATATTCAATTGTTGAGGGGCTTTTTTCTGTTCCATAATAGTTGTCCTGACTGTTTCGGAAATTAGTATTTAGAATTTTCACCGTTATTATCGTCTTCCCATTCATCTTCGTTGGGCAGACCGTCATTGCCAAAGAGTTTCCACGGATCTTCCGTTTCGGCTTCTTCCGTAAGGCTTTCATTGAGTTCTGTGTCGTCTTCAAATTCATCCCAGACTTCTTTCCGTTTCTCAAATTTAGATGGATCGATGTCGGGTTCATCGTAGTCTTCACGTTCGTTTTTAAGCATTTCCTGGCCATACAAGCTCATATCAAAAAAATCAATGTCCTCGACGATGTCATGAAACACCAGAAGTTCCAGAAAATCGAGGTATTTCGGATCGCGGAGATTGATCTTACAATGCGGGCAGATGAGCGATTTCTTTAATTCTTCCTCTTTTAGCGGAACATTACACTCGGGACATACTAAATCTTCCATACTAACTCCTCTTCAATGATGGCGGTAAATATAATCTTCGATGTTTTATCCGTCAAGACATATTTTTTCATCTCGCTTCCCTCGTAAGAATCCGAATCTGATCGGTTAAAAGTGACTTGATGCGCTGATAACTGGGTTCGATCACATCTTCACTCTTCTTGATCGACAGGTTGAAGATCGATGCCGTTGCCGGTGTATGAAATCCGATACGCATCGTCGCTCCGCAGTTATAAACCAGATACGCATTAGTCGGACTTGGATCGGACGACAGATCCACCGCCGCCGCATATTCATACTGAAAAACATCCTGAGTCAGATGGCCGAACGGCAGGCGGGATTCATCCAGATCCGAGTTGAGAATCGGAAAAAACAGGGAAAGATCGATATTTTTCAGGATTGGAAAAAAGGATTGATAAACGCATACTTTTATAAAAAGCGCATTCTCGATAATAAATGAGAAAAGCATCCGCTGGGCGATCTGAAATTCGTCCGGATCGAACGGCAGACAGATGAGCAAATACTTTTTATCGCGCTTCGGTTTTTCACCGGTCAAGTCATAAAGCGAAGCGCGGCGGAGTATCCGGTTTGCAGTTTTTTGTGTAACACTCATCTCAATTGTCCAAATATTTCTTCTCGTTCAACTCGAAACAATCACGATTTAAATCTGAAAAATCTGTCCGAAGATAAGAGATTACTTGAAAAAAACAAATGGTTTCTCAAACCTTCCGGTAACTCATTTCGATTCTACCAGAGAGTTTTTCATTTGTTTCATTCTTTCGATTCGATTAAGATAACAACGCAACCTTGACACCGTAGAATTTTTCTGAAGGAGTAACTGATGCGACGTTTCCGATCAAACATCACGGTTCAAATCGGATTGATCATTCTGGTTCTTGCTTGTTTTGCCGGCGCCCAGACCGATCTCGCCGAACTTAAAATGATCATTCCCGATATTGAATTGGACATCCGGTATGCGACGACCCATAATTTCGTCGGACAGGTTCTTTACCCGTCCGCTCGTTGTTTTCTCGTTCGGGACGCTGCAATCGCGCTGAAAGACGTTCAGGCGGATTTAAAAACGAAAGGCTACAAACTGAAAGTTTTCGATGGTTATCGTCCGCTCTCCGTCCAATGGCGTATGTGGGCCATTATGCCGAATCCCAGTTTTGTCGCAGATCCGAAAACCGGTTCCCGCCACAACAAGGGTTATGCGGTGGATTTAACTCTGATCAGTATCGACGGTGATTCGGTTGAGATGCCGACGCCTTACGACGATTTTACGGAAAAAGCCAGCCGCAGTTATCAGAATCTTCCCGAGTCGGCGCTGAAAAACCGGCAACTTCTGGAAGACACGATGAAGGCGCACGGATTTACCGGCATGTCCAGCGAATGGTGGCACTTCGACTATCAGGGCTACCAAGACAAACCGAATCTGGACATTCCAATCGATCAGGTTTTAGAATGAGGTTATCATGATTTTAAAACCGGCCTTTAGAAAATTACTGATCGGGCTATTTTGTCTGACATTCATTTTCGGGCAATCGCTGGTTGCAGGAGATCATCTCGTGAGCGGTCAAGCCCAGAACGCCGGATTCAATCTTGAAAAACTCCGGCGCGTCGATGCGGTGATTCAACAACATATATCGGATGGAAAAATCCCCGGCGCGACTTTACTCGTCGCACGGAAAGGCTACATCGCCTATCGAAAAGCATATGGCAACGCACAAATAACGCCGACTGTCGAGAAAATATCCGAAGAGACGATTTTCGACATGGCTTCCTGCACGAAACCGGTCGCGACGGCGTCATCGATCATGCTTCTCGTCGAAGAAGGAAAACTCCGGCTTTTGGATCCAGTAAAACAGTTTATTCCGGAATATACCGACTTTGTCGATTCCGCCGGAAATACTGGTGATCCGATCCGGATTTACCATTTATTGACACACACTTCCGGCTTGCCGCCTTACACCGACGTTTCTGCACTCAAGGCTCAATTCGGCTCGCCGTGTCCCGAACAGGTCATTCAAAAAATCGCGACGATAAAAAAGCAGAATCCTACCGGAACCGTTTTCGATTACAGTTGCCTCGGATATATCACGCTTGCGGAAATAATTCACCGGATGACCGGCAAAACAATCGATGAATTTTCTCAGGAACGCATTTTTACGCCGCTTGGCATGAAAAACACAATGTTCTGCCCACCGGAAAAATTCCTGCCGCGCATTGCGCCGACCGAAGTGATTGACGGAAAGCCGCTAAGAGGATTCGTTCACGATCCGCTCGCTCAACTCATGGACGGAAAATCCGGAAATGCCGGATTGTTTTCGACAATCGACGACATGGCGATCTTCTGTCAAATGCTGTTAAATGGCGGAACGTACGGCGGGATTCGTCTTTTCTCTCCGCTGACAGTTCAGGCGATGACATCGGTCTATTCCGATCTTGCCTTCGCAGGACGCGGACTTGGCTGGGATTTGAATTCGGCGTACAACTCGAATCTCGGCGATCTCTTTCCCGAAGGAACGTTCGGTCACACCGGTTTCACCGGCACGTCGATCTGCGTCGATCCCAAAACCGAAACGATCGTCATTTTACTAACCAACGCCGTTCACATTCCGACCGGTAACGCTATCCGGTTACGATCACTGGTCACAAACATCGTCGCGTCGAGTATTGTGAAATTTTAATAGCATTCGACTTATTCAACCGTGACCGATTTAGCCAGATTACGCGGCTTATCGACATTCAAACCTTTTTGATCGGCAATCTCGTAAGCCAGAAGTTGTAACGGGATCACATTGAGCAACGGCGATAAATCCTCATCCGTTTCCGGAACATAAAAAATGTGATTCGACAAATCATTGAGTAGTTTATTCTCACGGTCGGTGACGGTCAGAATTATACCTCGACGCGCCTTGACTTCCTGCATATTCGACATGACTTTATCGAAAACCTGTCCGTTTGTCGCTAAAAATACGACCGGCATATTTTCGTCGATCAGAGCGATCGGCCCGTGTTTCATCTCTGCGGCGGGATAACCTTCGGCATGAATGTATGAAATCTCTTTCAACTTTAACGCTCCTTCGAGAGCGACGGGAAAACTGATCCCCCGCCCGAGATAAAGCGCATTTTGCTTTTGCGAGTATTCCGAGGCGATTCGTGTAATTTGAGGTGCATCTTCGAGAATTTTTCCAATCTGCGCCGGGATTTGAAACAAACGCTCGATGAACGCATCCGACACAGGCAGACGCTTTTCTTGCCGAAACCAAAGACTCAACAGCAACAGCGCCATCGTCTGACAGACAAACGCCTTGGTGCTGGCAACGCCAATCTCAGGCCCGGCATGAAGATAAATACCTGAATTCACCTCACGGGCGATCGTCGAACCAACCGCATTTACAATTCCGATAACCTGCGCACCGGCAGTTTTCGCCTTACGCAGAGCCGCTAATGTATCAGCCGTTTCTCCCGATTGAGAGATGACAACCACCAGAACATTTTCATCGATAATGCCTTGCCGATAGCGGAATTCTGAGGCGTAATCAACTTCAGCCGGAATGCCAGCGTATTTTTCAAAGTATATTTTTCCAATCAGAGCCGAATGCCAACTGGTTCCGCAGGCAGTGAGAAGAATTCGTTTCACTCTGTCGAAATCGACCGACAGAGAAAGTTTAACCCTATTATCCTTGATCCGGCCACGGAGTGTGTTTAAAATGGCTTCCGGTTGCTCAAAGATTTCCTTGAGCATGAAGTGTTTGAAGCCTCTTTTTTCAATCTGACCAGCCGTCCACCGGATTTCCTGAATTTCAGGCGTTATCATACTCCCGTCCAATTTCCGGACAATACATTCTGTTCCGTTGATGACGGCGATCTCATTGTCGTTTAAATAAACAACCTTTTTGGTATGCGCAACAATTGCGACGGCGTCCGATGCTATGATCGTCTCATTTTGGCCCAGACCGATGACCATCGGCGAACCTTTTCGTGCGACAACAATCTTATTTTCAGAGCGGTGAAGAACCGCTAAACCATAGGTCCCCTCGACATTTTCCAATGCCGCTACCACGGCAGATTCCAGGTTGCCCCGATAAAATTTCTCGATCAGATGAACGATCACTTCAGAATCGGTTTCCGATGTAAATCTGTGTCCTTCACTGATCAATAATTCTTTTAAAACGGAATAATTCTCGATGATGCCATTATGAACAATGACGATCGATCCGTCACAGGAAAGATGCGGGTGCGCATTGATTTCGTTCGGTTCGCCATGAGTTGCCCAGCGTGTGTGGGCAATTCCGATCTTGCTGGCAGTTGCGCTGGAATCGACGGCCTTTTCCAGTTCTGAAATTCTGCCTTTGCGCTTGACGGTCACCAATTCTTTTTCGCCCATGACAGAAAAACCCGCGCTGTCGTACCCGCGATACTCCAATTTTTTCAGTCCGTCCAAGAGAATCGGCAATGCCGGACGATAGCCGATGTAAGCAATGATTCCGCACATATTACTATTCTCCTAAAACTATTTGGAAAACGGATAGCGTCTATTCGCCGACAATTTGATTCAACCGGACGACCGTTGCACCCCAACCGCCGCCCATTTCACCTGAAATCTGGTAAGAATCAACTTCGGACGGCATTTTCTCGAGCAGGCGATGAACGGTTTCCCGAAGCGCGCCCGTTCCTTTGCCGTGAATGATCCGCACCTGAAAAATGCCGCGCCTACGACATTCGGCAAGATAATCAGTCAACAATTCTTTCACTTCGTGCGGCTGAAAAGTATGCAGATCAAGTGTTCCGTCGATCGGAATTTCAACAGGATTCTCTTCATCCGAATTTACCAGATTAAATGCGTTGCGTGCTTCAGTGACAAATTTTTCAACCAGCCGCCTTTCTTTATTGCCGTCGGAATCTTCGACGCCGGTGTGTGCATCGACTGCTGCCGGTCGAACGTCCACAATGGCTTTCCGGACATTTTTTACATTCAGACCGCCTGCAAGAATCACCGGTTTGGGCGAAAATTCAATCAATTGCCGGCTGATATTCCAATCGTGAGTTTTTCCGGTTGCACCGCTGGCGCCGGTTTTCGGATCGAACGAATCGAGGATAAATCCATCGATCCGCGATGAGAAACGTTCGATTTCAGCAGTCAATTCAGTCAAACTCGTTTTGACGATCAGACTTTTAATAATACGAAGTTCCGGGCGCTGTTTTTTTAATTTGACGAGTTCCGGCATCGCTATCGATCCGTGAATCTGGACGATTGATACATCGAGGAAATCCATCAGACCGAAAATCTCATCGGCGTTATCTAAGTACGTGATCAATACAGATCGGTCGGCAATTCTCAAATTCCGAATGATTTCAGCAACAGTTTCGGGTGGTATATCTTCCCGATGAACGGCTAATTTTAACGGGAATCCAAGAAAATCTACCCCACAATCCAACAGCATTTTTGCTTCGGAAAGGCTCTTGATTCCGGCAATCTGAATGCTATTTTTCAGAAATGACATGCCGTTCACTTCAAATTGATATAAAGTCCCCATAAGGCGTCCGGCTCGCTCGTGAATGTCATCCGCTCGTTTTTCGTCGGATGATTGAACGACAGCGAATAGGAATGAAGCGCGATGGCGGTACCATCATTAAATTTGGTCTTGGAGCCGTAACGCAGGTCGCCGAACACAGGAAAGCCGCGATGCGCGAATTGAACGCGTATCTGATGATGTCGTCCGGTGATGATTTCGACCTCGGCGAGTGAATAGCCGTTTTCGTAATTCAGTCGGCGAAAGCGCAATTCAGCCGGTTGTCCTTTGCCGCTTTTCACGATCCGGCTTGTCACGCCGTCGCGCAGAATGTCATCTGTCCATGTCCCGGAGTCCGGAATTCTTCCTTCAGCGAGAACGCGGTAAATTTTAACCACTTGCTTCGTCTGAAATTGGGCGGTCAGGCGGGCGGCGGCTTTGGAAGTTCTGGCAAAAACGACAACGCCTGAAGCCGGTCTATCGATGCGATGGACGAGCCCAAGAAAAACCTCGCCAGGTTTTTGATATTTTTCCTTGATGTAATTCCGGGCAATTTCCAGTAATGTAATGTCGCCGGTTTGATCACCCTGCATCAGTATTCCGGCCGGTTTATCGACAACCAGTAGATGATTGTCCTGATAGAGAATTTTTAACGGTAGGTTTGATTGATTTTTCACGACTGCTAATTTCCGGCAATTCGGTGGAAATGCCAAGTCATTCCGCATAGAGATTCAATCCGCATTGCAGCAGATTCGGAAACGGGTCGAATAATCGCGATAAAATGGACGATGATGATGGCTGATCGTATTTAAAAATCCGGCGTTTAGAAATAATATCCCAGATTGAAATGATGCCGTTGCCCACCGCGATTTATGTATTCTACCCCCGGAGTTTTCTTAGTAAAGCGAATCGGACTGGCATCAAGACGTCGGCCGGCTGGGATCAATTGCTGAAAAGTGTAGGCCAATCCGAACGGGCCTCTGCGCCACTCCGTTTCCACGTGTAAATCCAGTAAGTGCAGGCTGTACGTGAAAGGGTAGTCAAGCGGGACTGATTCCAAACCGAGCATTAGATCGGCGCCCCCTTTTATCCAGAAATTGTACAATGTATGAGTATAAGTCAATCCCATCTGGCTTTGAAAATTCTTGAAAATGAATTTATGGTTCAATCCAATCTGCTGAGAAAATGACGATCCACGCGAGATATCGATGGTGGCCGCATGGGAAATCGGTATTATTCCCCACTGAAAACCGATGACCGGCGTATTCAATGAAACATCGAGATCATAAGTCGCTAAAGACAAGCCGCCGAATATTTCCATATTCTGTTTATCCGTGATAAAATTGATCGCGGAACCGGAGCGTCCAACATCTCCCTGGCCTAGCGTTTTCAAATCAGTAATATCAGGACGGTTATTGTCGATAACATAATTGAATTTGTCGCTGAAAAATGTAATTGATAAATCTTTTAGAAATGTTTGATCCGAGAGTAAAGAAAAACGATAAAATTTATCAACCCCGTTTATCGGAAAATCTATTCGTCGTTGTCCGGCCAGGGCTGCTTTCTGACCGGAATTGATATAGTTGATTCGACAGTCCGAATCGAAATCCGCATAACGCATTGAAATACCGATTCGGTAACGTCTGTTCAAACAGGTTGAAGCATATAAGGAAAAACCGGATTTTTCCAAACTTAGAGTATTGATCAGTTCCCGTCCGAAAGTTGGCTCAAGCAGGTCGAAGAAGTACTTATTGGTACGGGAATCTTCCGATTGCGGAAAAGAAATAATGTCGATCGTGAAAGGCGTTGAACTTCGACTGGATTCGAAACTGCCACCGAAATGACCGACACCGAAGGTAAGAGCCCAACCGGTCGAAAAAAATGTGTTAATAATCCGGCAACGACTGACGAGGTTTGTCTGATCGTCGAGATTATTAAAATAGGAAATATTTCTGGTGGCTTTTGCTGTGACTATCTGATTGGTTCGGCCGATGTGGAACGGCCATTGCAACCGCAATTCATTACTCTGTTCGGCGAGAGTCAGCGCTGTCTTGCTAGTAATTTTTTTACGGTAGATATCGTCATAGCCAGCCGAAGCCGCGATAAAACATGCAGACGAGTTCACTTCGGCAAATGAGATAGTGTGAATTTTCGGAAAGCCCGACAGGCTGTAAACAGATTCCTGCCATTGACCGGCCAAGACCGTTGTAGCGATGACCAGTATTGATAATAAAGTGGGGAAAAGCCGGTGACTTTTCCCCACAAAAAACGTGCGGATTATAGACAATCCTGTTCCTATTTAAGCAGTGTCATTTTGCGGATCGTCTGGTGACCGTTAATCTCCAGGCTGGCAAAATAAATGCCGGAAGGATAACGGGAAGAATTCCACGTAAAGGCAATCCGTCCGGCGGAAACCTTACGATTGACGATCTGCTCAATCATATGCCCCTGCAAATCGACAATTGACAATTTGACGATAGATTCCTGCGGCAGATCGAATACGATATTCGTCGTTGGATTAAACGGATTCGGATATATCGGGTAAAGTTTGAACTCAGTCGGTAAAATCTGGTCTCTCTTGGCTATGCCGACCTTAAAGCGGTCTGGGAACATACCTCCCAGCGTGCTGTCGGTACCCATGAAGAAATTCTTCATCATCATCAGGAAACTGGTCGGCGGATTATCGAACCAAGCCGATACGTTGACCCGCTCGCCATCAATCATTATTGTTGAATCCGAAGTAGCGAAATCTTCAAACAAACTCCACGCAATGTCCGCCGATTTTTCCGACTTTTCCTGCATGTTTACGGCGTTCATATTAAAGTCGCCCTGATAAGGTTCCATGGCAATGAACAAATCTGTTACATTATCAAAGAACACTCCGAAACTTTTAAAGGAATCTTTCAACCAGACACCGGTTTCGTGGAATTTCTCGATGCCGTAAGGAGTTACCGTTAAAAATTCCGGATTGGATTGTTCCAGAATGTTAATCAAATCCATCGGGCCTTCGACATTAGAAAAATCCAGATATTCAGGATCAAGATCCAATATGAATATCTGATCGAGTTCATTGTACAGCCCGGTTAAAGCATCAGCCATCATTGACATGGCATTGCACGCCAGTTCAATCATCTCAGTAGCGACCTTGACTTGCGATACGGTCAGATAATAAATGGAAAATTCACTGTTTTCACCCAGTATATAGGATCCCAGACCGTCGTCATAGGTTTTTACTAAAACCACGTAATTCGTCACAGCGCCGCTCTCGATGTACTGATCGACATGGAAGCGGATTACGTCGATCTGATCCTGCACATCGAAATCGCTCCATTCATAAGTAGCGAACAGACTGTCGATCCGTCCGCTCGAAATTAATTGCATGACTGACTCGATATTGCCGAAATATTCCTCATCGTTCAATAAATCGTAAAGCAGCGTCAGCGCCAAACCCAAATGTTCATCAGGAGTCAGGGTCGTAAGTGGTAGTGATTCTTTAAGGAGCAGAACCTGCTGGTAGGCGTGGAGCTTAGTTTCAAATTGCTCTTGGGTATCATTGGCATTCAGAATGATGTCGGAGGCGATCATGGCATACATATCGGAAGTCAATCCGTTGGGAAATGTGTTATAGAATGTGTAGGTCGTCTGTTCGCCGCTACGGTAATAATCCTTGTAAGCTCCCATGAGGCCATTGTGATGCGCCAGGCTTTCAATTATGACGCGCGGCCGGATAACCTTATTTTCGGTTTCGAGGCCGATTGGATAGGTTTTCCCACCCAGTAGTGTGTCTATTTCGGCAATGCCTTTTTGGAGCGAATCCATCCAAGCTAGCTCGAATTCAAACGGGGCAAACGGCTGATTCCAAAGTAATACCTGAACACTATCGATCAGAGCGCTCAATGAATCGAGTCCTTGCCGGGCAACAATCACTCCCGGATCGATGGCCGGGCTGTTATTGTTCAATGAATCGAGTATCTGAGTAAAACCGCTATCAAGAGTAACCGCCAGGTTTTCGCCCAATGTTGCAATCATTTTTTGTCTGTCGAAAAACGTTCTGGAAAAGACGAACAGGGTGTCTTCATACTGAGAACCCATCACCTGGACGTTAAACTCGAAATCGGCGGTGCTATCAAACACGGCTGCCCAGTGCTCGCCAAAAGCGTCCATCAGTGGTTCGGTCTTACCTCCGAAATAATCGACTGTCTCGTTCATATCGTCGGCCAACATACTGCTGTTAGTCAACCATTCATCGATTGAATCACGATAAGCCGGATAAGTACCAGATTCAAAGAATTCAGTCAGGTTCAGCACAAATGCGTTCGGATTGCCGGCATCGAATAGTGGAAAAATATCTGTGATGGTTTGATTAACGCCCAAGATAATATTGTCACTCATTTTTTCCATCAAATATTCAAGATCGTTGACCAGAGTGTCGCCATTAACATAAGTACGGGCGGCTTGTATAATGGCCAGTCCCATATGGGCTTTCATTGTCTGGGTATCATCGGCTCCCGGTAATAATTTAAGATATTCCGTCTCCATACTGTCGAGATAAGCGTTATATCCCGACGTAATTTCATTCCGGAGAATGAGATCTGGAACTTGAGCAAAAAGGGTGGTCGCTAAAATCAGTGTGATTATTAAGGGCATTTTTAACAAATTATTCATAACTCCTCCAATTAATACTAACATAAATTAACAACATTTGGATGAGAAGTTATAACCTATCTCACACAATTAAACATTTCTCTTCTCAAAGGCTGGCCTATCATCATGATCGTCTTCAGGCTGACTCATTACCAGAAGATTGTTGAGGCAGCGTTGGTTTTTTCAACCGGTTGCCATGTCAGTCTGCATTACGGCAAAGCCGGAAACCAGTCGAATAATCACGATAAGACGGATGATGATGACGATAAGCAATCATACAGGAATTGTTACCGCTCGACCAGCTACCGCCGCGCATGATCCGCGTCGTTCCTTCGGCGGGGCCGGTTGGATCGATCTGATACCGATTTGAATATTCCTCGTACCAATCCCAACAGCGCTCGATGACATTGCCGCTCATATCGTAAAGACCGATCTCGTTAGGTTTTTTCAAGCCGACAGGATGGGTTTTGCGGTCGGAATTATCGACGAACCAGGCGACATCCGGTAAATCACTGCTACCACAATAAAGATAGTTTTTCGAATGATTCCCGCCACGCGCGGCAAATTTCCATTCGGCTTCGGTCGGCAGGCGATAACCGTCGGCATTGAAATTACATGTAACCAATTGACTCAATGTATCGATAACCGACCAGATGTTGTCATCGGTGACCATCGGTAACTCGCCAGACAGGATTTGTCCGTCAATTCGATAACACGGCTGAAAACCGGCTTCGATGCTGATATTGTTACAAAATCTGAACACATCTAACCAATCAACCTGTTCGACCGGCAGGCTATCGCCCTTAAACCATGAAGAATTATATCCCGCAACGGCGATCCATTCCTTTTGAGTCAATTCATATTTGCCGAGATAAAAACTACTAACCGTTATATAATGTCCGGCGGACTGATCGGTTTTCCCGATGACGAACAGACCGCCTTTTACTAAAACCATATTGTATGGTGAATCGTCCGATTTTTCATTTTCGGAACAACCAAAAAAGAATAATATTCCCGAAACGATTAACGAAGCGACTGTCGTTCGTTTAAGTAATAGAAAGAGAGATTTTCTTATTTCATCAACATACATTTCTGAATAATGCGCTGATTCCCGGTCTGCAAGCTAAGGAAATAAACTCCCGACGGCAGATTGCCACCCGACCAGAGATAATGATAATCTCCGGCCAATTGGCGACCGGAGAACAATTCTTCCACTAATCTTCCGTTCAGGTCAAAAACACTCAGTCGAACGTCGCCGGCTTCTGTGATGTGATATTTTAAAGTTGTGGAAGAGTTAAAAGGATTTGGATAATTCGCCAGTTTCAAGGCGTATTTCTCTAGTTGACCGGGATTCGGCTGAATACCGGAAGTCGGATACTCGACGCCGTTGACTTTGGCGTAGTAAAGAATCCCGCGAGCATCTACGGGAGCATCGATTCCATTTTCAATCAAACCAACATTTCGAGTGAAATATTCCCATCCGTCTGCATCACATATTTGAGAATGCCTGTAATACAACATAAGATTATCAGAGAAATCTCCAGCCGGAGTATTTTTTGTTTCCAAATATCTGGAAGAAAAAATGAATAATGAATCGTCCTCAAAGGGAATCATGACCGAATCCTGATTACCTAACGATAAGTAATACAGTACAGAATCCTTACCATCTCGATAAACTAAAAGATTTCCAAGGGAGTCATAACGAACATATGAGCCATCTACGATATAGTATTGTTTGTCTTTGATATTAGTAACCCCAGTAACCGAAACAGAGGATGAATCGTGGCCATATGTCCCGTAATATTTCCAAACATTTCCTACCTGTAGCGGAAAGTAACTCTGGTAATATTCCGGTTCGGGTTGCAGGACGATATTGAGTTCGATGGTGCTGTCCGGCCATATTTGAATATTGATTTCTTGTGATTGATATCCATCTTTCTCAATTGTAATCGGCCATTTGAAAGAAATAGTATTAAACTCAAACCTACCGGCACTGTCGGTTAGTATTTCGAAAAACGGCCAACCGGTTTCTGATCCATAAAAACGAGTGTGAATGGAAACATCAGTAATCGGGATACCGTATGGATCGATCACCAGACCAGTTCCCAAGCCATTTGCACCGAGCGTATCGTTCTCAAGTCCGATTGTCGGAGAATTATCTAAATAGTAAGTAGGAAAATATACATCGATATGATGATATCTGCCGAAGCAGATTGATTGGCCGGAAAGTGGCGCCGAAACAACACCATCTAAGCCCCAAGACAATTCATCTGATACATATGTTTCATTATTTACAAGAAGAATTACTTTAAGGCTATCTTCAAATGACTCCAGGTTTAGAGTCGTATCGAGATCTTCCGGTGTAAACACTAGAAAATTGTCATCGAATACACTCATGTCCATATATCGGGCAGTGTCATTTCCGGATTGAAATACGAGCGTGAATTTTGCGGTTGAATCCCACATCACTAACCAGGTAGAAATACTTTGAATTTCGATTTGCCAGCCGTCATCAGTAAAAAGCAGTTCGCTGAATAAATTCGGGCTAATCGGATTCGCCGACGCAGAAACCAACAAAACAAACAGTAAAAAGAAGAGAACCTTTTTCATTTTACTTCCTCCTTTGCCATGTAAAATTGAGATTTTTATCAGGGTAAAAATCCTCAAAACGCAGGCAATAGATTTTAAAACCGGCGGTCGTATCGATCCGCTCGTAAGGAAATGACAATTCGGTTAAATCACAAGATTCCGGCATTTGTATTAAAAATTCGGCAGAATCCAGCGGTCTTTGCCAATTCCGGGTAGAGGTCAGTATATATTCAAACCGGTTTTTCTTCACCGGCTGTCGATAATAAACGTCAATCGCGGTATCGCCTTTCGGCGGAATCTTAACGATAAATGAAACGAAATCTTTCCCTTTGTTAAAATGCGCCGGCTGACCGTTTTCCTGCCGGACATCAACCGAATCGGGAAAAGGCAAGTCTTCGGTGATAACGAACGGATAGATCAAAGGCTGTGCGACCGGTTGATCGTGCAGATTCTGAAAACTGTACTTTCCAGTCATTGCAACTGAACTGTCGCCAACTACAAATTCCAGTTTTTCACTTGAGAAATGTATCTCCTGTGTATATCCGGAGGTACAAATTAACAATTCCAAAGCGTATATAAATAACCGGCCGAAACACTTAATTCCCGGAATACATTTAACTGGAAATGTTTTTCTCACGCCTTTTATCCTTTTTCAAAAATATCTTTTATGGATTGAATTTACCGACATCTTAAGAAAAAACAAATGGGCGAAAAAATGCTCAAAATATTTGTTACCGGGACTTATATTATGGCTCAGGATGTTGAAAACAGTTGTTAAACCCCGCCAGAAAGTAAAGTGGGAGCGGATTTCCTGATGCCTTATAAACTTGCCCGTCTAATTCTCGAAGATGGTAACGTTTTCCAGGGTTTTTCTTTCGGTTTCCCGGCGTCATCCGCCGGCGAAGTCGTCTTCAACACCGGCATGACCGGCTACCCGGAAACGCTTACCGATCCATCGTACTTTGGTGAAATTCTCACGCTGACTTATCCGCTGGCGGGTAACTACGGCGCTCCGAATTCTGCACATCCGGACTTCCCAAATCCCGATTTTGAGAGCGACCGGATTCAGGTGCGCGGTCTCATCGTCGCCGACTACTCGGAATCATTCAGTCACTGGCATTCCCGGCAAAGTCTCGCCGATTGGTTAATCGCGCAAAAAATACCGGCGATCACCGGGATCGACACACGCGCGCTGACGCAATTTCTTCGCAACAAAGGCACGATGCTCGGCAAGATCGTTATCGACGACGATCCGGATTTTTACGATCCGAACCGGCATAATTTGGTCTCTGAAGTCAGCCGGAAGAAAATCGAAATTTTGGGCAACGGCAGCAAGCGAATCGCTTTAATCGACTGCGGCGCCAAGCGGAGCATCATTTCCAATCTGATCAAACGTGGATTCGAGGTTCTGGCGCTTCCGTGGAATGCCGACATTTCGGCGTATGATTTTAACGGGATTTTGATCTCAAACGGTCCCGGCGATCCGACCATGTGTGCGGAAACGATCCGCTCGGCGAAATTCGCATTCGACCATAACATTCCAACATTTGGAATTTGCTTAGGACACCAGATATTGGCGCTCGCCGCCGGCGCAAAAACATTCAAATTGAAATTCGGTCACCGCGGGCAAAACCAACCGGTTATCGACCATCTTACCGGACGCTGTTATATCACATCGCAAAATCACGGTTACGCTGTGGAAAAGGACACTCTACCGCACGACTGGCAAGCTTGGTTCAGCAATCTGAACGACCATACGAACGAAGGTATGATCCACCATTCCGGTCGATTCCTGAGTGTTCAGTTTCATCCGGAAGCCGTTCCCGGTCCGGTCGATACGCAGTTTCTGTTCGATCGCTTTTTAGAGTTAGTAAAGTGAACCATTAATGAATACAAATAAACGCGAGATGACAAAATCAAATTATCTCTTATTAGTGTTTTTTCGTGTTCATTCGTGGTTAAAAGGTATGTCATGATTAAAAAAGTCCTTATCCTCGGTTCTGCGGCTCTGAAAATCGGCGAAGCCGGCGAATTCGACTATTCCGGCAGTCAGGCGATCAAGGCGTTGAAAGCCGAAGGCGTTTATACGATTCTCGTCAATCCGAATATCGCGACGATCCAGACTTCCGAAAATCTTGCTGACGAAGTCTATTTCCTGCCGGTCAACGCAGAATTCGTCGAAAAAGTGATCAAAAAAACCCGACCGGACGGCATCCTGCTTGGCTTCGGCGGGCAAACCGCGCTGAATACCGGATTGGAATTGCATCGGCTCGGAATTTTACAGAAAAACGACGTGCAGGTTTTAGGAACACCGATTCAGGCGATCATCGATACGGAAGATCGGCGGCTTTTCATCGACCGGTTGAATGAGATCGACGTGAAAACGGCGCGAAGCCACACCGCGACGACCGTCGAAGATGCTGAGAAATTTGCCGATGAAATCGGTTTTCCTGTGATGGTTCGCATTGCTTACGCGCTGGGTGGACTCGGGTCGGGCGTCTGCCGAAACCGGAAAGAATTGCACGACAAAGCGCAGAAAGCGCTTCTTTACGCACCGCAGATTTTAATCGAAGAATATCTAAAAGGCTGGAAAGAGATCGAATACGAAGTGATGTGTGACCGGCTCGGCAACAGCATCACGATCTGCAATATGGAAAACCTCGATCCGATGGGAATTCATACCGGTGAAAGCATCGTCGTTGCGCCCAGTCAAACACTCACCAACGCCGAATATCATAAACTCCGCGAAATCGCGATCCGCGTAATCCGCCATCTGGGAATCGTCGGCGAATGCAACATTCAGTACGCACTCGATCCAAAGTCGGAAGATTACCGCGTCATCGAAGTCAACGCCCGGTTATCAAGAAGTTCGGCGCTCGCCTCGAAAGCCACCGGCTATCCGATCGCTTACGTGGCGGCGAAACTCGCACTCGGTTTCGGACTACACGAATTACCGAACAGTGTGACGAAAACGACAACGGCGTTTTTCGAACCCGCGCTGGATTATGTCGTCGTTAAAATCCCGCGCTGGGACTTGAAAAAATTTAGAAAAGTCTCGCGGCAAATCGGTTCCGGTATGAAATCCGTCGGCGAAGTGATGGCAATTGGGCGAAAGTTTGAAGAGGCGCTGCAGAAAGGTCTTCGGATGCTGGAAATCGGCGCCAACGGATTGGTCGAAAACAACGACATCGAATTCGACGATCTCGAGAAGGAACTCCGGGAGCCGACGGAGGAGCGCATTTTTGCCGTCGCTAAAGCGCTTGAAACCGGGAAAACCGTTTCGGAAATCCACCAGTGGACGCACATCAATGAATGGTTTCTTTATAAAATTCAAAATGTTGTCGAAATCGAAAAACGACTCACCGATTCACAGAATAAACCTGTTTCAAAAGAACTTTTGGAATCGGCCAAACAGCATGGCTTTTCTGACAAACAAATCGCTCTGGCGACCGGTAAAAGTGAAGTGGAGATTTCCAAACTCCGAAAACAATGGAACCTCCGGCCGTTCATTCGCCAGATCGATACGCTCGCCGCGGAATTTCCCGCTCAAACGAATTATCTTTATCTCACATATAACGCTGTCAAAGATGACGCGGCTTATCCGAATCCCAATACCGTCATCATTCTCGGTTCCGGCGCTTACCGGATCGGCAGTTCGGTCGAATTCGACTGGTCGTGCGTGAACGCCGGACAGACGCTCCGGAAATTGGGTTACAACACGATCATGCTGAACTACAATCCGGAGACCGTCAGCACCGATTATGATGAATTCGATTATCTGATCTTCGACGAAATCAGTTTCGAGAACGTGCTGGAAATTTATGAGTCATTCCGATCGCTCGGCGTGATCGTTTCGATGGGCGGACAGATTCCAAACAATCTGGCAATGAAACTTTACCGCAACAACGTCCGCATTCTCGGCACGTCGCCGGAAAGCATCGACCGCGCGGAGAATCGCCGCAAGTTTTCCGATCTGCTCGACGAACTGGGCGTCGATCAGCCAATCTGGAAAGAACTGACATCGATTGATGAAGCCAAATCTTTCGCCGCCGAACACAGTTATCCCGTATTGATCCGCCCGTCTTATGTGCTGAGCGGCGCGGCGATGGCGGTCGCTTCCAATGACGAAGAACTGGTGCAGTATCTTCAGCGCGCGGTGAAAATTTCCCCGGAATATCCGACCGTCATCAGCAAATATCTTGAAAATGCGAAGGAGATCGAGATCGATGCCGTCGCACAGAATGGAGAAATCGTCCGCTACGCGATTTCCGAACATGTCGAAAACGCCGGCGTTCATTCCGGTGACGCGACATTGGTTTTACCGCCGCAGAGAACCTATTTAGAAACCGTTCGGCGCATCCGCATCATCACTGAAAAAATCGCCAAATCATTGAACATCAACGGACCGTTCAACATCCAGTATCTCGCCAAAAAGAACGAGGTCAAGGTTATCGAATGCAACCTCCGCGCCTCGCGCAGTTTCCCGTTCATCTCCAAAGTGCTGAAGGATAACTTCATCGACTGCGCCACGAAAATTCTCATGCGGATTCCCGTTGCCAAGAGTTCGCTTTCACCGTTTGAACTGAATTACGTCGGCGTCAAAGCACCGCAGTTTTCATTTACACGATTGCAGGGCGCCGATCCGATCCTCGGCGTCGAAATGGCATCGACCGGCGAAGTTGCCTGTCTTGGCGATGATTTCGATGAAGCGTTTCTAAAGGCGTTGATCTCTGTAGGTTATCGTCTGCCGGTCAAAACGGTTCTGCTCTCGACCGGGCCGATCGAATCAAAAGCGGAATTGCTGGAATCGATCCGCGCGCTCCGGGATATGAACGTCAAACTTTATGCGACGACAGGAACGGCGAAATTCCTCGAAGCAAACATTATAACCGTCGAAGCGCTCTACTGGCCGCTCGAAAAAAAAGAACCGAACGCGGTTACCTTTATCAAAGACCGGAAGATCGATCTCGTCATCAACATTCCCAAGAATTATCAGGAAAAAGAACTCACCAATGGCTATCTCGTTCGTCGCGCCGCCGTTGATTATAACGCCATGCTCATCACCAACCGCCAGATTGCGATGCGGCTCGTCGAAGCGCTGACGAGGATCAAACCGGAAAATATGAAGGCGTTAAACTGGGGAGAATACTAAGAAAATCCGCCACGCATTGGTGTAGATTTTAAGAATATAAAACTAAAGAGGCTGGAAATTCCAGCCTCTTCTATTGTCAGTTTTAATCAACCTGCTTATTTTTGTTCGACGACCGCCTGAGCCGCAGCCAAACGGGCAATCGGTACGCGGAATGGCGAGCAGGAAACGTAATCCATGCCGACTTTATGACAGAACTTGACCGATCTCGGTTCGCCGCCGTGTTCGCCGCAAATACCGATTTCGAGTTCCGGACGAGTTTTGCGACCGCGTTCGATACCGATCTGGATCAGTTCGCCGATTCCTTCCTGATCGATCGACTGGAACGGATCTTCGGGTAGGATTTTCTTCTCGATATAATCCGGCACAAACCCGCCAATGTCATCGCGCGAGAAGCCGAAACCCATTTGCGTCAGATCGTTCGTGCCGTATGAGAAAAACTCGGCAACTTCGGCAATTTTTCCGGCAACCAAACAGGCGCGCGGAATTTCGATCATCGTGCCGTACATGTATTTGATCTTCTTCAGGCTGTATTTCTTCAGCGTTTCCTGATAGACTTCCTCGACGATGGCTTTCTGATTCTCGAGTTCTTTTGTAATTCCGACGACCGGAACCATGATTTCCGGATATGGTTTTTTACCTTCCTTCGCCAATTCCGCCGCCGATTCGAAAATCGCGCGGATTTGCATCTTCGAGACTTCCGGATACGTTACTCCGAGACGAACGCCGCGATGTCCCATCATTGGGTTTGATTCGTGCAAGTCGGAGGCGCGTTTTTCCAGTTCTTTCAATGTGATGCCGAGGTCTTTGGCCAACTGTTCGAGTTTTTCTTTCTTTCTCGGAACGAACTCGTGCAGAGGCGGATCGAGCAGGCGAATCACGACGGGATAACCGTCCATCGCTTCAAGCGTTGCCTTGATGGAAATTTTAACATACGGATAGAGTTCGTTTAGCGCTTTCTGACGTTCTTCAAGCGTGTTTGATACGATCATCTTGCGCAGTGCGAACAGCGGCGCATCGCTTCCCTCGCCATAAAACATATGTTCGGTGCGGAACAGGCCGATGCCTTCGGCGCCGAATGCGCGAGCGCGTTTGGCGTCAGCAGGTGTGTCGGCGTTGGTGCGGACGCCAAGTTTCCGGATCGAATCACAGAGTTTCAGAAATTTGATCAGGATTGGATTTTCCGTAGCGTCGATCATCGGCAGTTGGCCTTCATAAACGTTACCTTTCGTGCCGTTCAACGTGACGAAATCGCCTTCCTTGAACGTCTTGCCTCCAACAGACAACGTCCGTTTCGCATAATCAACATGCAGAGCACCGCAACCGACGATACAGCATTTTCCCCAACCGCGGGCGACGAGCGCCGCATGGCTGGTCATCCCGCCGCGCGCCGTTAAAATAGCCTGTGAAACTCTCATGCCATCGACATCTTCCGGATTGGTTTCTTCGCGAACGAGGATGACTTTCTTTCCCTTAGCCGCCCATGCAACCGCATCCGCCGAGCTGAAGACGATCTGGCCGCAACCGGCGCCGGGACCGGCGGGCAAACCTTTTGCCACGACGACGTGTTTGGCTTCGGCTTTCGGATCGATGATCGGATGAAGCAGTTCGTCCAATTGCGCCGGAGTGACGCGCATAACGGCGTCTTCTTTCGTGATCAATTTTTCCGCCAGCATATCCATTGCCATGCGAACAGCCGCCGGACCATTGCGTTTTCCAACGCGGCACTGCAACATGAACAGGCGATTCTTTTCAATCGTGAATTCGATATCCTGCATGTCATGATAATGATTTTCAAGGCGCGTACGGTATTCGTTCAGTTCTTTATAAAGTTTGGGCATGCCTTTTTCCAGCGTCACCAATTCTTTGTTGTGTTCGGATTTGGAATATTGATTGATTGGCGCAGGCGTGCGAATTCCGGCGACGACATCTTCGCCCTGAGCGTTGATGAGATACTCGCCATAGAATCCGTTCTCTCCGCTTCCGGGATTTCTGCTGAAGGCGACGCCTGTGGCGCAATCTTCACCCATATTACCAAAAACCATCGTTTGAACGGTCACGGCTGTTCCCCATTCGTCCGGGATATTTTCAATGCGGCGATAACTGATGGCGCGTTTGCCGTTCCATGACGCGAATACTGCGCCGATTCCGCCCCAGAGTTGTTTCATCGGATCGTCGGGGAATTCTTTGCCGATGACCTTCTTGATGGTCTTTTTGAATTCTTTGCAAAGGCTTTTCAATTCTTCGGCAGTCAATTCGGTATCGGAAGTATAACCTTTGGCTTTCTTCTTTGCATCCATGATGCGTTCGAGTTGGCGGCGAATGCCTTCGTCATCCTTCGGCTCGATACCTTCGGCTTTTTCCATGACCACGTCGGAGTACATCATGATCAGGCGGCGATAAGCGTCGTAAACGAAGCGTTCGCTTCCACTCTGCTTGACCAAGCCGGGAATCGTCTTCTCGGTCAGACCGACATTCAAAACGGTTTCCATCATGCCCGGCATGGATTTGCGCGCGCCGGAACGAACGGAAACAAGCAACGGATTTTTCTCATCGCCGAATTTTCTTCCCATGATCTTCTCTACTTTAGCCAACGCTTTCGTGACTTCGGCGGTGAGAGATTCGGGATATTTCTTTTTATGCTGATAATAATAGGTGCAGACTTCCGTCGTGATTGTAAAACCCGGCGGAACGGGAAGCTGCAAGTCCGGATGTCCGGCCATTTCTGCTAAGTTGGCGCCTTTGCCGCCAAGCAGGTTCTTCATACTTTCGTTTCCGTCGGCTTTCCCGCCGCCGAACGAATACACAAACTTTTCAATTTTCGATTTTACGTTTGTCATAAATTCCTCTTTATTAACCATTCTTCATGTCTAAAAATACAAGGTGAAAATTACCCATAATTCGTCGGATTATCAAGGAATGGTTTTCAGTGATAATACAAGTTAATTAAAGTTAAATACACAACTTTTTTCGGGTATTTCACCAGAATAACATTTTTTCAATTTATAAAACACGATTTTTTACGGTTGAACTTCTGTGCTCATTTCGAAGTAGATATCTTCAACGGAAATCTTCTCGCCGTTCTTTTTTGCGGTGGCATCGGCGCCACTTTCAGTCAATTCGGTAAAAATCAGATCGCCTTCAATGAGGTCGCCGGGACCATCGCTTCGAGTCAGTTCGAGATTACCTTCCGTAGCAACGAATACCCTGTCCGATCCGCCATCGGTTTCCGCGGGAATAACGACGAAAACCGCGAGTGGAATTTCCATCGTCCGGATCCCTTGCGTATCGGTCATGAAATCGGACAACGACGGATATTTTGCCTTTATTTCAGTCGTGATTGTGTTGTTACGGTTCCAGTTATATTCGTCAATCGTGTTTTTCACACTCGTTTCCGGCGTGAACGTTGCCTGATTTAGTGGCAATGTAAATTGGAAAGCCGCGACGAGTGAAATTCCCTGAACCGTGTCGGTCGCAACACAGAACGCCGCACCGGCAGAGGAAAAATCATCATAACCCATCACATCGGTTATTTCAATAATGACCGGCGTGGCTTCTATTTTCTCGTCGGAATCGCACGTGAAAAATAACGAAGTGAAAACCAGCATTAGTAAAATCGATATATTTTTCATAAACCTTCCATCTTCTTTTTCAATTCAATCTTTAATCTATTTTATCTTACCAAGAAAAATACTGAAAGTCAATAAACCGATTTAACAATAAAGACGAATCACTGGTTGCAGATAACCGGTTTCTGGTTTTGATTCAATTGACTGATAAAAAATTCAGCCTTGAGGGAATCAACGACTTCCTCAAGGCTGAGTCTTAAATGAAAACGATTACTTAGTGGCGTTCTCCAGCCGCTTCATTATCGAAAAGAGGAATGCGGCTGACAGCAGACAGCAAACAATGAAAGTCAACCATAATTGCCAGAGTTCGGCTTTTACCCACATCGAACTGCCGACAACCGTCAGTTTATTGCCGATAGCCGTCGCAGCGAACCAACCGCCCTGCATCAAACCCTGCCAGCGCGGCGGAGCGACTTTGGAAACGAATGAAATTCCCATCGGGCTGAGAAATAATTCCGCAATCGTCAGGGTGAAGTATGTACTGATTAACCAGTTCGGCGAGATTCTGTTCGGCGAGACCGCAGTTCCAAGTGTCGACGGTGAGAGCAAATGTAGCGATCCGATCAATATCACAAAAAATCCCACCGCGGCAAGAATCATTCCGATACCAATTTTCTTGGGCGTCGAAGGCTCTATATTCCTTGCGCGCAAGAAGCCAAAGAACCAAACCACGATCGGTGTTCCAAACACAATGAAAATCGGATTGAACTGTTGGAAGATTTCCGGTTCAATCGAATTACTGGGCGCATACTGCGAATAGAAAAAGTAAGTCAGAAGACCGCCGATCACGAAAAGTGCACCGCCGATAATCCTCGGCAATATTTTCTCCGATTTCTTGAAAACGAAAATTAATCCGATAATCGCCGCAATCAGCGACAGGAAGGATTTCAGTTCAAAGAAAATATAAGTGATCGGACCGACCACCTTGGCGACATAATCGCGAGCAAAATACGACAACGTCAGGCCGTTCTGATGGAAGGACATCCAGAAGAAAATCACGACAAAGAAAACCAATAACAAGGCAACGATCCGCTGTTTCTCTTCCGATTTCGGTATTTCAATGATTTCTTTATTTGTCCCGACCAATTTCTTCCGATCGGGAAGTTGACGCTTGAAAAGAATATAAATCAAAAGGCTGATGACCATTGCCCCGGCGGCGATTCCAAAAGCATAATTATATCCGGTCGAAAATGCATCAATGTAACTTTGCGCGAATACGCCCAGATCGGCGACCGGCGCTCCGGTGACTTTGTCCGCCAGCATTTGAAGATTCGTCGTATCAGTCAGCGAACCGCCGATATAACTATTGCACAGTCCCGGCAAATCGGCGTCATAGATAAAACCCTGACTTTTGAGAAACCAATTTCGGATGCCATTGGCGGCGCTGGGCGCAAAGAAAGCGCCGATGTTGATGCCCATGTAAAACAGACTGAATGCCGAATCCCGTAGTTTTTCGTATTTCGGATCGTCGTAAAGTTGACCGACGAGCGCCTGAAGATTGCCTTTAAACAGGCCGTTACCAAGCGCGATTACCATCAATCCGGCGATCGTAATCTTCAATCCCATCCCCGGAATTGCCATGACTATATAACCAACTAACATAACGACGATTCCCGTGAGAATCGTCCCTTTATAATTCTGGGTCTTGTCGGCGATCAAGCCGCCGACCAACGCCAGGCCGTAGATCAACGTATAGAACCAGCTGTAAATATTTCCCGCCTGATCTTCCGCCAACGCGAATCTCGCCTGCAAAAAGAAAACCAGGCACGCCATCATCGTGTAAAATCCGAATCGCTCGCCCATGTTGGCAAAGAAAGCGACGGCTAAACCTTTGGGATGGTTTTTAAACATTCTTCATTCCTCCTGATTGACTATTCATGAACATTCTAACAACGAGAAAAACCAAAATAATCGCGGGAAATATAGCCGTTAAGAAATCAAAATAAAATGAAAAACCTGCTACACCGGCAATTATCAGCACCGAACGGACATTTGAGAAGGTAAAACCGGTTTCTACAAAAATTCCCGCCTTTGGTTTACCGACCTTTCCGTTGGTTCATTAAATCGAAAATCCGTATAGATAGTTCTTTGTATTTCTCCGAAACCGAATCTTCTTCAACCGGAACGAAGCAGGCGATGACATACCGGACCTTTCCGTCATCGACGATCCCCACGTCGTTTGTCCAGTATGAAAACCAGCCGGTTTTATGATAAAACATCGCCGAATCCGGCAACCCCGCCGCCAATTTCCGAATATCAAGTTGCCGACCAAGATAACTTTTCATTTGTTTACTGACCCACGGATCGACCAACTGATCGGTTTCGATCCGATACATAAATTCCGCCGCATGTCGGGCACAGGTTTCAGTACCGCGAATTTTCTCGTAGCCGGGATCTTCATATTTACGTTTGAGAAATTTGCGTGTTACTTCGCTTCCCTGCCAGCCGTACAGATGGATCAGTTCGTTGATGTTTTCCCGGCGGGCGAGATCGATCAGACAGTTTGCGGCAGAATTGTCGCTCCGCGTTATCATCAAATCGAGCAAATAGCCAACCGTAACCGTGTCGCCTTCGACGAGCAATGGTCGCGGATCGTGGAGAATTTCCTTAGAGCGGTCAACGATGTTCGGCGAATCGGCAACAACCGGCATCGTTAATTTAAATTTTCCCTGTGAAATCTGGTTCAGGACTTCCGCCGCGACATACATTTTGTAGACGGAAGCGGGATAAATAAAATTGTCCGGATTCACGCCGCCGAGACGCGGTTCCTGTCCGTTCAGATCGATCACGGCGAGCGAAATCTGCTCGATGCCGTCTTCACCGACATCGAAATCTTTGTCCAGCCCGAGGTCGACGACGATTTCGCGAAGTTGAACCGAAAGCAAATCATCTATTTTTAAATCCGATGGAACTGCCGATTGTCCAAAAGCGATTCCGGTAATCAAAATGATAATTGTAAGACTTCTTTTCAAATCCTTGCTCCTCCCACAAAAATTCAATGATTAAAATTACTACACAAAATTTTCAACAGAAAGTCTGAAAACCCGTTAAAGTGGCATAACAAACCAACGCCATTATTTTTAACATTGCTTTAAATGTACATCATTCTTCATACTGTCTCTAATAGGAATTAGTCAACTTTTGTACCAGCGGGTGGCTGGTAACAAATACCGATTCCTACTGACAAAATCGGCTTTGGTAGATATTTCGGATTGTAGTGCAGACTTATTTCCGGAATGATCCTCAGATTTTGGCCGAAACTGAAGCCTGCAAAAAAAGTAGAATAGGACACAATCGGCTCATCCGCTATATTGGTTAAAAGAATCCAGCGATTATATTTGTAGCCTAAATAAAAACGTTTGTAACCTCCGATTAAAGCTGGTTGGAAAATGAGCGATCCGCGAGATTCCGGCATAAGGAACAATCCACTATAAGTCAGTCCAAAATCGACGGCTAATTTTAACGAATCATGTAGAAATTGATATTTACCATCAGTCGTGAGTACCGACGAAAACGGTTTGGCAAAAGCGAATGTAATTCCGGCGTCGAAGTTGCCACCCAAACCGTATCGCGCCATCATTGAATAGAAATCGATTTCCGTGTGATCCTTATCGGCATAATTTTTTACATGGGAGTAAGCGCCAGTGATCGATGACTGATTTTTATCAAGCACGTCGGCAGTATGGAAAGTACCGTAGTTCATACAAGACGAAGTCACCAACATTCCCATATTGATGGTAATAAACCAGCCAATCTTCCACTGATTCCGGACTCGAAAAAGTATGCGCATTTTTAAAAACAGTGGCGATTTTTTGCAATAGAAATTGGGATTATGAAAAATCGGACGACTCCTGACCATTTTTCCTTCATCAACAAACCTTGCGACATCATGTTAAACATCTTTACCTAAAATGTCAAGATTTTTGTCAACCGTAGGTTCAGGAGTAAAACCAAAACGACCGGCAATATCGCTGTCGCCGGTCGTTTGTAACAAAATTTACTAAAAGATTAACGAGGGCCGATTCCGATCAATTGACCGATCACCGGACCAAACTTCACCGCCAATCCAACAGTTACGATCGAAACCGTAGACATCAGTTTGATAACGATGTTTAAACACGGGCCGGCGGTATCTTTGCACGGATCGCCAACCGTGTCGCCGACGACTGCGGCTTTGTGCGCATAAGAACCTTTTCCGCCAAGATTGCCTTCTTCGATATATTTCTTGGCATTGTCCCATGCACCGCCGGCGTTATTCAGCATGACCGCCAGAACAAAACCGGTCGTCAGTCCGCCAAACAGAACGCCGAGAACACCCGCAACGCCGAGGACCAATCCAGCGAGAACCGGAACAGAAATCACCAGCAACGACGGCAGAATCATTTCATGTTGAGCGCCTTTCGTGCTGATTGAAACGCAACTTTCGTAATCCGGGTCATCCGTACCTGCCATGATGCCCGGTTTTTCACGGAATTGACGGCGAACTTCTTCGACCATACTTCCGGCGGCGCGCCCGACAGCTTTCATTGCCAACGCGGCGAATACGAATGTAATCATCGCACCCAAAAACGCACCTATCATCACACGCGGATTAAGCAGGGTGATGTTATAATAATCGACCCAATTCGTCAGCGTTACAGTGCTGGCAACGATTTCGCGCAAGGATTCGAGAGAAGCGCTTGGATCGAAGGAAATGTTCAAACTTGTCAGTAGCTCTCTAATCATCCCGCCATCGGTAATAATATGCGAAAACTGCGCCTTGATCTCCTCGATGTATGCCGCGATCAACGCCATTGCCGTCAAAGCCGCCGAACCGATCGCGAAGCCTTTTCCTGTCGCGGCAGTCGTATTTCCCAATGAATCCAGCGCATCAGTTCTTTGACGAACCTCTTTTGGCAAATCGCTCATTTCGGCGTTTCCACCGGCGTTATCGGCAATCGGGCCATAGGCGTCTGTCGCCAGTGTAATTCCCAGCGTCGAAAGCATTCCGATCGATGCAAAACTAATTCCGTACAGGCCGAGATTGATATGGTTCGGGTCAGCGCCAAAACCGCCGGCACAGGCATAAGAGACACCGATTCCTAAACAGGTGACAATCACAGGAAAACCTGTCGAAAGCATTCCGGTAGATAAGCCGCCAATAATTACAGTCGCAGGGCCGGTTTTCGACTGATCGGCAATCCAGCGTGTCGGTTTATAAGACTGCGACGTGTAGTATTCCGTGAGCTTACCGATTATCCAGCCCGTGAGCAATCCGGTGATTACGGAACCGGCAATACCCATCGGCAATTTCAGGATATAAAGCAATCCGACGGTAAAAATCGTGATCAAGACGACACTCAAGTTGACGCCGCGAGCTAATGCTTTGAGAAGCGAACGCTGATTCGTGTTTTCACCCGTTCTAACCGCGAATGCGCCCAGAACGGAAAATAAATTTCCCATGCCGGCGACGATCATCGGAGCCAGCAAAGCGGCCAATATTTTTTCTGAAGCAGAACCGCTGAAAGCCGCAACTCCCAGCGCTGCTGTCGCCAGAATCGAACCGCAGTATGATTCATACAAATCGGCGCCCATTCCGGCAACATCACCTACATTATCGCCGACATTGTCAGCAATCGTTGCGGGATTGCGCGGATCGTCTTCCGGAATTCCGGCTTCGACTTTACCGACAAGATCGGCGCCGACGTCAGCCGCTTTGGTGAAAATCCCACCGCCAACACGGGCGAAGAGCGCTTGTAAAGACGCACCCATTCCGAAGGTCAGCATCGTCGTTGTGATCGCGGCAAGGCTCATCGCCTGAAAACCGAGCCGGGGAACCAACCAGTAAAGAATCGTAAACCACATCGAGATGTCCAGCAGTCCGAGTCCGACGACAACCAGGCCCATCACGGCGCCGGAACGAAAAGCGATTTTCAGACCGGCATTTAGTGATTTCCGAGCGCCTTCAGCCGTGCGGTTGGAAGCTAATGTCGCCGTATTCAAACCGAAAAATCCGGCTAAAGCGGAGAAGAAACCGCCTGTCAGGAACGAGAACGGCACCCACTTATTCTGAACATGCAGAATATAGGACATGAAAATAAAAACAAAAAAAATGATAACAAACACCAGCCCGACAATTTTATACTGTTGTTTGATGTAGGCGAATGCGCCTTTCCGGACAGCGCCTGCAATTTTCTGCATCTTTTCTGTGCCGGGATCGCCCTTGAGCATCATTCTGTGAAAAATGTATGCTGAAATTAACGCGACGATCGAGCCGATTGGCGCAATTAAAAACATGTATTTCAAATTCATATTTTTTCCTCCTTATGATATTTGAAGAACTCGTTAAGTAATAAATAGCGCGCCAAAGTTAGGACGCAATCGGCAATTTTTCAACAAGGAAATTGATTTTATCCAAGTAACGGATCTTCGTCGGAAATATCATAAGACATTGGTCACTTCCCAACCATATCGATAACGTAAGTTTCATAGTCTATTTTAACAGAAAAAACGCACTCGGAAGTGTTTATTACAGCCTGACATTTGGAATCATTTAGATAATCAAGACATGCCGTAGAATTCTCAATGCTGAATGAAATATCCCGCGCGAAATCACTTCAAATATTCAGCCAGCCAGCGGTGCATTTCCTTCCACCAGCGGACATTGTTCTGCAAGCCGAGAATTTCATGACCTTCATTCGGGAAAACGATTAATCGTGATGGAATTCCCTGCCGCTGAAGCGCGGTGAAAAGTTGTAAACTCTCGCCAATCGGCACACGAAAATCCATTTCACCCTGAGTCACAAGCGTCGGCGTCTTAAAATTTTTCGCAAACCGATGCGGCGACCATTTGTCATAAAGTTCCGGCTCGTCCCACGGCGTCGTTCCCATATCCCACGCGGGATACCATAATTCTTCGGTCGCGCCATAAAAACTGGTTAAATTGTACAATCCTGCATGACTGACGGCGCACCTGAACCGGTTTGTGTGTCCCATAAGCCAATTGACAGAATATCCGCCAAACGAACCGCCAATCACTGCTTGCCGGTCTTGATCGATAAAACCGTATTTGGCGATGACGAAATCGAGTCCTTTAATCAAATCTTCATAGCACCTTCCGCCGTAATCGCGACTGACTTCCTCGCGGAATGTCGAACTATAGCCGGTGCTTCCGCGCGGATTGATAAAGATGCCGACATAACCGGGCGATGTAATCAATTGCATCGTGAACCAGCTGAACATGAAACGGTCGCCCCACATATTTTGCGGACCGCCGTGGATCGTCAGAACGACCGGATATTTTTTGCCGGG
>JAQUKI010000004.1 GCA_028719225.1 Fidelibacterota bacterium
CAATCAATCATCAATTCATTTAAAGAAAACGGGCACGAAGTCGTCGGCTTCGAAGGCGATGATGCTGTAATGCGGCGTCTGGATAAAGCCAGACCACAAATCGTCTTTAATGTTGCCGAAGGTTTGTTCGGAGACTTGCGTGAGTCTTATGTTCCGTTGATGTGCGAGCGGTTAGGTTTACCGTATACGGGTTCTGACCCGCTGACACTTGCAATTTGTCTGAATAAAGCCCGTTCCAAAGAAATTTTAAGTTATTACGGTGTTTCGAATCCACGGTTCCAAATGATTTTTCCCGGTCGGGAAATACCGGAAACCGGAATTTCTTTTCCGTCTATCGTCAAGCCGATTTCGGAAGGAAGCAGTAAAGGCATTTTTAACAATTCTGTCGTCAAAGATTCCGAATCGTTGAAACGAATTGTGCAGGAAAACTTCGATAAATATTGGCAACCAGTGATCGTTGAGGAATTTTTACCGGGGCTAGAATTTACTGCAGCTCTCTGGGGAAACGGTACGGACGTCGAAGTTCTACCGATTATCTCGATGAATTTTTCTCAGTTGCCGAAAGAAGCACAACCGATCTATTCCTACGAAGCGAAATGGGTGTGGGATACGACCGAAAAACCGCTGGATATTTTTGAATGTCCGGCGAAGATTTCTGCCGAATTGAGGACGTCGATCGAAAAAACGGTCAAGCGCGCTTATCAGGTTCTGAACATCCGCGATTGGTGTCGGATCGACGTGCGTTTAGATGCGAATGGCATTCCGAATATACTCGAGTTGAATCCACTTCCGGGAATTTTGCCCGATCCGCGTGAGAATTCCTGTTTTCCAAAAGCCGCGAGAACCGCAGGCTATTCATATTCGCAAATGCTTAACCGAGTCTTAGACATATCCGCCGCGAGGTGCGGCCTCCGATAATGACTGCCGAAGAAAACCAACGAAGAAAAGTCGCAGTCGTCTATAATTCTTTCGATGACGTCTCTAATCCGGAGAACGTCGAATTTTTGTCCGAAGCGGGCGTTAAAGAAGAAGCGGACGCCGTTTCCCAGTCGCTGGATCGGCTCGGTTATAAACTTCTCGTTCTGCCGTTGAAAAACCTGACTTCGGATATTCAATCGATCGTGTCGTTTCAACCCGATGTTATTTTTAACCTGTGCGAGGGATTTCGCGGAAACACCCAGCAGGAAATGTTCGTCGCCGGAATCTGGGAACTTCTGAATATTCCGTATACCGGGAATTCGGCGCTAACAATTGGAACCGCTCAAAATAAAGTTTTAACCAAACAAATGCTTCGGTCGAATGGTCTGACGACTCCCGATTACGAAACATTTCCCAAAGTTCCTCCTGCGACACAACTGCAATTTCCGCTGATTGCCAAACCGTCGAGAGAAGACGGAAGCATCGGAATCGGACGGGATGCAGTTATTCGCAATTTGGATGAATTGAAGACCTCGGTCGATCGGTTGTTACAACGATATCATCAGGAAATTTTAGTCGAACAGTACATTGATGGACGTGAATTTGCCGTCGGAATTCTGGAAAACGGATCGCCGACAGCGTTACCGCCATCGGAAATCTTGTTCGATGCGCTTGATGTCGATCTGCCACACATTGCAAGCTATGATGCCAAGTGGTACGAAGACGACCCGATTTATCAAAAGACACCTTCTATCTGTCCGACGACGCTGGATTTTGCCACGCAAACTCGATTGCAGTCGTTAGCGCTCCGCGTATATGAATTACTGGGCGGAAGCGGTTACGGGCGAGTCGATTTCCGGATGGATGCGCTTGGCGAAATTTACATTCTTGAATATAATCCGAATCCCGATATCTCTCCCACGGCGGGATATACTAAAGCGTTGAAAGCCGCGGGGATTACATATGATGAATTCGTGACGACACAGATCGACACGGCAATAAAAAGAAAGGATCATGATTAACATTCGTTCAATTAAACCGGAAGACCGGTCGGTTCTCCTTCACATAATCGAGCAAACCAACATGTTTTCTCCGGCGGAGGTGGATGTGGCGATGGAACTCATCGACGTCTGCCTGAATCAAAAAGAACAAAAAGATTACACAATTAACGTGGCAACCGACGAAACGGATTCTATCGTCGGTTACGTATGCTATGGACCAACCCCGGCAACGATTGGGACCTTCGATCTTTACTGGATCGTTGTCGATGTTGTTTGCCAAAATCAGGGAATCGGCAAACAATTACTTCAATTTGTCGAATGTGAGGTTTCACAAAAAGTCGGCAGATTGATCGTTATTGAGACATCCTCGGTCGAAAAATATTTACCGACCCGGGGATTTTATTTACGAAACGGTTACACGATTGCCGCACAGATCAAGGATTTTTACCGTGAGGGTGACGACCGTGTTATTTTTGTCAAATATTTTAAACCTAAAGAGAAAGAGTAGGAGTCGAACCAGCCATGGAGCAGTGGCAGAAAATATTAAAGAAAAGTCTGACAACCGTCGAAGAAATCTCGGAAAGATTTAACATTCCGATCGAAGAATTAAAAGGATTGGATAAGGTATTCGATATCAAAATCAATCCGTATTATTTATCGCTGATCAAAGAGAAAGGCGATCCGATTTATAAACAGGTCATTCCCGATTTAGCGGAACTCCAACAGGATAAATTATTTTCCGATCCGCTCTGCGAGGAAAAGGATTCTCCCGTTCCCAGCATCGTTCATCGCTATCCTGACAGATGCCTGTTTTTAGTTTCGCATGACTGCGCCTCTTATTGCCGGTTTTGTACCCGGAAGCGGAAAGTCGGCGACCCGACCAAGATAAGCCTGAAATTCATCGATCAGGGAATTAAGTACATCGCCAGCCATCCGGAAATCCGGGACGTTATCATTTCGGGCGGTGATCCCTTGCTTCTCAGCGACAAGCAGATCGAAAGTATCTTATCGAGACTTCGTAAGATTAAACACCTTGAGATTCTCCGGATTGGCACACGCGTTCCGTGTTACCTGCCGCAGAGAATCACAAGTAGACTCGTCAAGATGCTGAAGAAATATCATCCGCTTTATATGAACGTACATTTTAATCATCCGGACGAACTGACACCGATCGCTGTGAAAGCGTTGGGACGACTCGCCGACGCAGGAATTCCACTAGGCGATCAGACTGTTCTGCTCAAAGGCGTTAATGATGATCCTGTGGTAATGAAAAAACTGATGCAGAAGTTATTAGCCGCCCGCGTCAAACCTTACTATATTTATCAGACCGATATGGTTTATGGAACGGAACACTTCCGGACCAGCGTCGAAAAAGGATTAGAAATCATCAAATCGATCCGCGGCTGGACATCCGGCATGGCTGTCCCGCAATTCGTTATCGATGCGCCCGGCGGCGGCGGAAAGATTCCACTTCTTCCCGAATATCTGCAGGAAATCAACGAAAATGAAGTCGTCCTGAAGAATTATGAAGGAAAGATATTCCACTACAGACAACCGACAGTAAAATAAGTATTCCGGCCATCTCTTTTCCAAAATAAGCGGTTTCATAAAAAAGGAGCCGCTTATTTTCGTCTTTTCACTTGGAAATAAAAATCCATTCTTGACAAAGAATAATTTATTAGTAAATTCAAGTGATAATAAGTTTTAAGGCGTATGAATATTAAGAAAAATGGAAAAAAAGGAGTCGGATATGCCTTTACTGGAAGTTTGCCTTCTTGATGATTCGCCGATCAACGGTTTTCTCGGATTAGTGTTGAAAAAACCGGATGCTGTCGTCTGGCTTCGTACACCACGACAAAAAAACATTGCCAAACAAATCGAAACGGCTGTCGCAACTTACACTACACCCACATTCGAAACACGCGAAATACTCAGCGACGATGTCGATTCCTTTATTAAACTTTGCCAAGGCATATTCAATGATTATCCCGAACACGAGATTTTACTCAATGTTACTGGCGGCGATCGCCTGCAGGCGATTTTAGCGACTGATATTTTCCGAAAAGCCAACAAAAAGGTCTTTTACATCGATACACATCATTCCAAGATTGTGAATATCGGTCTGGGCGAATCGAAATATTACCAGATCGCATTGACCGTGAACGAGTATATTGCGCTACAGGGAATTAAGATGACATCCGGAATTCGCTTCGATCCGGAGATCGGCAAGAGAAGCCCATTGACTTATTTCATTGCGGTCAACATGGATAATGTGATGCCGTTTATTGATAAAATCCGCGATGAATGGATTAAAATGGGTAATGTCAAACAGAATGCAAATTGGGATTACGACGATGGAAGGATAAAATTCCTGATCGACTATGAGGCGGAACATGACCGGATGAAATTCAAATTCGGCGGCAGTGTCAGCCAGAAAATAATTGAGGTTTTCACAAATCCTGATGAATATCTGCTGAACGGAGGTTGGCTCCGCGAAATGGTATTTCTCCGTGTACATAAAAGCCAATATGATGACGTCCGCCTGGATGTACGGCTCGATAAAGAATCTCTTCCCGAAGGATATAAAAACGAAAACCTGATCGATATCGCGTTGATGAAGGGAAGTTCGCTATATATTTTCCAGTGTTTTTCCTATCCAATCACGCATGATTCGTTCACGGAATTGAAAGCGTTTCAGCAAACGACCAAACTTCTGAATGCTAAAGGATTTGTCTTCGTTTCACATAAAATATATCACGGCTTCATCGAGCGGGCACGGGAACTCGGTGTGAGCGTTGTCGTCGGGCGAAGAGTTCCAATTTTTTCATTATGAAAAATTACAGGCTTGGTTATGCGAAGGCAATGCATACGGCGCCGATGATAATGATCGTTCCTCCGATGAGCCGCGCCCGGATGTTTTTTTCGTTAAAAAACCACCAACCGTACAAAATTGCGAACAACAACGAGAGCCGTTTCAGGGAAATCATATAGGCAACCTGAATCATTCCGATAGCGGTGAAATGGCAGACAGCCATCAATGCCATGGCCAAACCGATTTGTATCCTCTTCATCTGAAATTGAAACAACGGTTTGATTTTTCCCTTGCAAGAAATCAGTGCGAATGGCGTGAATCCAACGGCTAACAGAAAAAAGTACACGATGGCAAAGAATAGCGGCGACGAATGCTGAATTGCCAGTTTTCCGAATGTTGCCGTGACTGCATAACAAACCGCCACGATGAACATGTATAAGGAACCACGGTTTTTAAAAATCGTCAGCCACGGTTCAAATAATCCGTACTTCGCGCGATCGATTTGCAATAAATAGGTACCTATCGAAATAAGAATTACGCCGAGAATTCCTGCAAGCGAGAGAGTTTCACCGAGGACGAGTGTCGGGATCACGAGAAGAAATAACGGCGTCAATCCGAGGTATGGAACTGTCAGGGAAAGCGGAGCAATTTGAAGCGCGCGCATGTACAAAAAGGTTGAAATTAGATCGATAATCACGCAAATCGCCATGGCGCCGACGAATGTCCAGTCAATCGGCGGAATGTCGATAAAGATGAGAATCGGCAATAGAAACGGAAGCGCATAGGCTTCGCGAATCCAGGAAAGGACAATAGCCTGTGTGCGGGAAGATTCCTTTTTGGTGAATACGTCGGCGGTTGCCATGAAGAAACCGGAAAGCAGGGAAATTATATACCACATGAAATATCCTTAGAATTATTACCGGATCAATCGTTTCCGTGAACTAATAGAATGTCCGTGCGCGCAGACCGATGCCGATATTCGGCTAATTGCTGATATTCCGGGGAATTGTACCAGCGTTTTAACTCGGCTTCATTCGGGAATTGAATGATGACGGCGCGACGATGATGGAATTCGCCTTCGAGAAGTGCCGGTTCGTCATCAACTGCGAGGACTTCGCCATTGTATTTTGAAAAGATTTTGTCAAATCCATCGAGATATCTTTCATATTCGATCGAATCTTCGATAGTAATTTGGGCGATAAAATATGCGGACATTATTTCTCCTTTACGATTACAGAGCGGATTGAATTGGCGTCGAAGCCGAAAAGACGACTGCTTGATTCTCCGTTTTCAATTTATACTGTTCCAGAATCGCCGGGACAAGAACCGACTCTCCGGTTTTCAGACGCATTGTCTGCATCGAACTGCCGATTGTAAACAAAAGATCGGTGGCGCCATCGACGCAAATCAGTATTTCCGGTGTTTGTAACTTTTGAACGAGCAACGTCTTTTTATCTGAGAGTAAATATCGTTGAACGGCAAACTCGTCCGCCGTTGTCGAATACATGAAGCGCTCCGCGTTTTCATTATCGGTTAAAATCGGTAGTCGTTTTTCCGAATAATCGAGGATGTCGATCAGCGTTGGAATATCCCGAAACTTGGGCGTTAGTCCGGCGCGGACTATATTGTCCGAATTCGCCATACACTCGACGATGTTGCCATGGACATAAGCATGTGGAACACCGGCTGGCAAAAAGATCGCTTCGCCGGTTTTCAGATGAATGAGGTTCAGGAAAAACAAACTGAATAGTCCAATATCAGGGCCGGGATATTTCTTTCGCAATTCCAGAAAAAGAGATTCGGTTTCAGTCGGCATAGAAAGTGTCAGCAGGCGGTTTTCCAAATGATCGATTGACTCCAACAATTCGTCTTTTTTTTCGATTGAGAAACGAAAGAAAGCGGAGAATAGTTGTCTTTTTGCTTCTGATTCATTTGATTTCGATCGAAAGGACGATATGATCTCGCGCCCGAAGAAATCGGTGATTTCCGGATAACTCTTCAACACGGCAAATATCTCGGTTATATCTTTGAAACCGATTAGCGCCGTCAGTTCGTCGAGTGCGATGGCGATTTCCGGTTTATGCGTCTCGTCGGGATAATGCTTCGGATCGACTTGATGAAGTGCTTTGGCCTGTTTTTTATCCGGATGAGTTTGAATCGACAGGACTTCTCCGGCGGATAGAATTTTGAATAAAAACGGCAGATGTTTTCCAAAACGTGAAATAACTTTCGATCCTAAAATTTCCTGTGGATGCTGTTGAATCAATTCCGTTAATGGAATTTGGAAATCACCTAACGATACTTGTGAAGGAGCGCCGGGATGCGCGCCCATCCAGAGTTCGGCGTATGCCGTGTTCGGTTCTGCCGGAATGCCGAGTAAATTAGGGATGAAAGCAGACGCTCCGCGCATGCCCCATGAATAATGTTGAATAGAATTGACCAGCCTAAGAGGCTGAGATGTGAGTGGCGAAACGATCTTCATATTTTTCCCGATTTCATGGCTTCCAAAACGAACCGGCTTATGCTACCGATATTTCGATAAATATTCAAGAGGAAAAATAGATGCCGGATAAAAGTAGAATGGGTCCGAATTTCTCCGGACCCAGTGGGGGATGTATGTCGTGTCGCGTTTATCGGTTCATTAATTTTATTTGAAAAATCGATTATAGGACGAATTGAATCAGTCAAAGGTTGTCGGTCTTCAGAAATTAAAAATGGACAAAATTCGATGTTGGGATGGGAAAAAACCGGAAATCTGATTACATTTAAATGAAAAGTGTATGTCTATATTACGCTGGATAAAAATGGAATTTTAGAGAGGATAACGATGAATTACGGTAGAAATATTTTCCTGACGACTCTTGGATTAATCGTTTTGTCACTCTGTAGTTCAGCAGATTTGATTGCGCAAAATCCGAAAAACGACGGGAAATATTCCTATTCCTGTGGTGGAATCATACGCGGCGACAGGTCGATGAAAACGATTGCACTGATTTTTACAGGCGGTGATTTTTATGACGGCAGCGAGATTATTTTAAAAATCCTGAAAGAACGAAACATTCGTGCGACATTCTTTTTCACAGGCGATTTTTACCGGAATGCCGGAACACAGGAACTAATCCCGAAACTCGTTCAGGCGGGATATTATCTCGGGCCGCACTCGGATAAACATTTGCTTTATTGTGCTTGGGAAAAACGCGATTCGTTGCTGGTCGATCGGGAGCAATTTCAATCCGATCTTCTGACGAATTACGAGGAGATGAAGCGCTTCGGAATCGACGAGAAATATCGCTACTTCATGCCGGCGTATGAATGGTACAACGATTCGGTAACGGTTTGGGCAAAGCAGATGGGCGTTACGTTGATCAACTACTCGCCGGGAACGATTTCCAGTGCCGATTATACGATTCCATCCGAAAATAATTACCGACCGACCGACGCCATTTTCCAAAGTATTCTGGATTATGAAAAAAAAGATATAAATGGTCTAAACGGCTTCTTTCTGTTAACGCACATCGGGACGCATCCTGAAAGGGCGGACAAGTTATATTTTCGGCTTGGAGAACTAATTGATATACTGATCTCGAAAGGCTACCGCTTTGTCAGGATCGATGAAATGTTTTAAACTTCGGGAAATTATGAAAAATCAACTTTTAATTCGCAACTGCAAACTGTACGATTCGGAAAATCCGACTATGCCGACCGACGTTTCCATTTCCGACGGGAGAATTGTGGCAATCGGTAATACTTCAGAAAATGAAATTTACCAACACGAAATCGATGCTGATGGTCGGATAATGATCCCGGGATTGATAGACATTCACATTCAGGGCGCGGGCGGTGCGGACATTTTGGATGGAACTGAAGATGCACTGACGACAATGTCGCGCACATTAGCGCGTCTGGGAATCACCGGTTTTCTCGCGACAACCGTCGTCAAACCGACTGAAAAGAATCGTCACCTGCGTGTAGTTACGGAAAAAGTCGGTAAGGATCTCGGCGGCGCAACGATCCTTGGCATTCATCTCGAAGGGCCGTTCATCAATCCGGTCAAATGCGGTGGAATTTCCATTCAAAGTATTTATCCCCCGAAGGATAATTCGTTGGAAGAGATTCTTGAAATCACAGGCGAGACGCTGAAAATGATGACGATCGCACCGGAGATCGCCGGAAATCATGCAATTATCCGTAAGCTAATCAATGCAAATGTGATTCCGTCATTCGGACATTCAAACGCAAATTACGAAGAAGCGCGGGCGGGATTCGGGCTCGGGATTAACCACGTTACGCATATTTTTAATGCGATGCCATCACTGCATCACCGGTTTCCCGGTCCACTGACGGCGATATTTGAATCCGAAACGATCACCGCCCAAATCATCAGCGACGGCGTTCATCTGCATCCGGGAATCATCGGCATGCTTTATCGGATTTTAGGGAAAGAACGTTGCATCTGCATCACAGATGGAATTCAGGCAATGGGACTGCCGGACGGTCGGTACGTCTACAACGGCAAAGAATATGATTCAAAGGACGGCGCCGCCGCGTATCTCGACGGAACGCTCATTGGTACATCACTTAGTGTGCTGGAAATTGCCAAAAGGTTCATGCGGTTCACTAATTGTGATCTGAAAACAGCGATCAATACCGTTACGATCCAGGCGGCGAAGTTGCTTGGAATCGACAAATGGAAAGGTTCGCTGGAAACCGGCAAAGACGCCGACCTCGTTTTGATAAATCCGGACCTGTCCGTCTGGAAGACGATCATTGGCGGGAAAGTTTTTATTCCTTCCTAAAAATAATAAAGTCATCTACCGACTAAGTAAGTCGGTCTGTTGTTCGGCCGATTTGTTCTTTTTGTCGATTTGATTTTGATATAGTTTATACCATTTCGATGTGATGAGTTTGACAGCCGGAAACGGTTTTCCGTGCGCAGGATAAATCGTTTTTACGCCACTGTCCACGACTTTTTTCCAATTGTCGAAAACCTGTTCGATGTTTTCGCAGTAGATCGGGCGGTAACGAATGCCGGTCAACTTGAGAAAATTCATTGCCAAATCGCCGACGAATGCGCATCCATCGTCCATTATAACCGACATGGAATCGTGCGAATGTCCCGGCGTCATCATAATTTGTCCGTGAATTCCGATTTTCCTCAACAGTTCATTGTCATCTCCGGCGATCAGAATATCGTTTTCTTTCAGGAAGACCTGCGGAAATTTAAAGTCGGGATGAATAAGCCGAAAAATCGGAAAAAGTTTTTTGATCCGGTTATTAACCGGGTGCATCGTATTTTCCGATTCTCCTTTTCGCAACCCGGCAGCGGACTCTTCATGGATGATCAGTTGGGCATTGGTGTATGTCCGCATTTCCGCGATAAAACCGGCGTGGTCGTCGTGATGATGCGTCAGCAGGATGTATTTGATGTCAACGGTATTGACTCCGATGCGGTGGATTTCACGGATGAATTTGCGGAATTTATGTTTGTATCCGGTGTCGATTAGTAGATATCCGTCTGGGCATTTCAGTAAATAGCTTTTGGTGATGCCGAGATTGAGCCTGTAGAACAAGCCGTTAATAAGCGGATTTTTGAGCCATGCCGTGGCTTGTTTCAGCAAATTATGCACTGTCCGATCTTCCTTGTTGTTTCAATCTTCTTTGGAATTTCCAAAGATGTTTTCTGTTGAAATATAGTGAATATTCAGACGCCGGCAATTCTCTTTTTGTACATCGCAAGTGCTTCTGAAAGCCGATCCTTCGCAGTCTTGTCACCGGGAACGTTATGCGATGGGTGAATGTAGAGTTTGACACCACGATCCGCGAGAATTTCCGCGACGGTCGTCACAGTCATCCAGACAGCGGTGACGAAAGCCATTGTCGAAACCGGACCGATTTTATCGAAGTGATTTTTTAAAGGAACGGACGCATCCTGAATCGGTACACAGGTATCGACCACGATATCTGCGAGATCGAAGATCGTCTTTCCGCAGGAATGACGCGTCTGTTTGCCTTTTGCTTCCGCCGCCGAACCGAACGCGATGACAGTCATGCCGCGTTTTTTTGCTTCGAGAGCGATGTCGATATTGACGTTATTAATTCCGGTGTGTGAAAATATCCACATGCAGTCGCGCGGATCGAAATTGTAACCTTTCATGATTTCGATGCCATAGCCTTCGACGCGTTCGAGGAATACAAATTCATGGACGCTCATGCCGCCGACAATATTCGTGAAGAACGTGAGCGGAAGTTCGATCATCGGATGAAAACCGACGAATCCTCCGATACGCGGGTACATCTCTTCGATCGGTAGTGTTGCATGTCCGCAACCGAACGTATGAACCCATCGACCTGATTCGATCGTATCCGCCATCGCTTCGGCGGCTTTCTGGATATTTTCCATCTGTGTATTGTCAATTTTATCCATAATGGTTTTGGCGTTGTTTAGCCATTCTTTTGCTAATTGCATGATTTCGACTCCTTTATTTCTATATTTTTAATTTTGATAAAGTGCGTTTAGTAATTATACTGACCAGCACCAGCATGATTACGGCGCTGATTAAAATGACAGTCAAGTAATGTTCGATTCCATAGTTGTTGGAAATAACACCGACCGAATAATTCAAAACCGTATTTCCCAGTAAAGCGATCGTCAGGATGATGCTGAAAGCAGTTCCGGAATATTGTGCGTAGAGGTTTCCGGCATATCCGTAAAGTACGGGAAAAGCCGGTGAGAAACCGACACCGAACAACGTCAATCCAATGATTGCGACCGTAAACGAGCCGGCAAATTTCAATATCAACGTGGCGCAGATAATGATTACAATGCAGACAAGCAGAATGATATAATCCCGAACTTTTGTCAATATGTATCCGAGTAAAATCCGCGAAACCGTCATTCCCAGCATAACAAAAGATAGTGCGAACAAAGCGTCTTTTGATGTCAGTAACAAACTTTTTTCTAAATAGGTTGTCGACCAATTACTGACCATTCCTTCCATGCCGCTTTCAAAAAATAAGATAACGCCGATGAGAATAAGCGTGCCGTTCTTCAACAGGCTGAGACCTTGTTTAAGCGGAAAACCCTGTTTGTGTTTCGGTTCCGGGAAACGGATCAGTGAGAAAAAGACAATTGGTATGATGATCAACAGTCCAATGCACATCACGATTCGTTCCGTCGAAAAGTATTTTCCGAGAACGCCAACCAAAACCGGCATTCCGAGTGCGCCGATTCCAAAAAATACGCCCAGCAAACTCAGTTTGGCACCCTTTTCTTCGGTGCTGATGTCGGCGACGACCGCGTTTGTGCCGCCGTTGATTATCCCACCTCCAAATCCGATCAGGAGAAATGCGTAACGAAGTATTGAAAAACTATTTGCCATGACGGTCATTTCGATGCCGATTAAGATCATGATCGCGGAAATAATCAGCATTCCCTTATATCCGTAACGATCACAAATTGGGCCGAAAATCAGTGAACCAGCGAGAATCCCAAACGGCAATAAAGCGGCCAGTGAACCGACAGTCTGCGGATCGAGCCGAAATTTAGCGGTTAAAAATGTATTGATTGTTCCCAAAGAAATCATTACGATCCCAAACAACAACATGCCCAGACAAGCCGCCCAAAATACCAATTTCCTGTTATACATAAATCCTCGTTGATAAGATTAAATAATTTGTGTTCAATTTATTTAGCAGATTCGATCTCCAACTGTGCCAGTCTTCCGGCGCCAAACAACCCGGCATCGCTGCCGAGAATACTGGCTTCGATGCTGACCTGATGTATGCTGATCGGTTGTGCCCATTTAAGCGCTTCTTTGCGAATTCGATCTATGAATTGTACCGCCGGTCCGAAAACGCCGCCGCCGAAGATAATTTTTTCCGGATTGAACAGGCTGACGTAATTGGCGACTGCCATTCCCCAAAATTCAATGGCGGATTCCAGTGTCTGTTTGGCGATTGGATCATTTAACGAAAAGCCATCAAAGACGTCGTGAGAGGTGATTTCTTCAATTGGTTTGTTGCGGAGGATTCCGGAATAATTTGGATTTTTCATTAGAAGTTCGCGAGCGACCTTGCCGATGCCTTCGCCGGAAGCGTGATATTCAAAACAACCGCATGAAACATATTCCTGCTGAAATGGTCTGTCCAACGCCATCCATCCCGTCGCTCCCGCGATGTCATGGCTTCCGCGCAGAATTTTGCCGTCGATGAGAATACCGGCGCCGATGCCGGTTCCGACGGCAATGAAGATCGCATCCCGGCAACCTTTAGCGCAACCTTGCCATGTTTCGCCCAGAATATATGCCGCGCGATCACTGTCGATTTTGATGCGAATGGAAGAATCATTCAGGCTCGAAGTCAACTCGTCCAAAAGCGGATAATCCGTCCAGTCGGGAATATTCGGAGCCCAGACTTTTCCGGTCGATGCATAATAAATTCCGGGGATTGAAACGCCGATTGCGCGAATAGTCAGCCGATTTTCAGAGGCGTAATGCCTGAGCGAGGCGATCTGACCCAGGATTAATTCACCGACTTTTCCGCCGGCTCGTTTGTCTAAAGGCGAGATATTTCGATGAATGATTTTCCCGTTTTCGTCAAATATTGCTGCTGCGGATTTTGTACCGCCAAGGTCGATGCCTATAACTGCCATGAATGATCCCTTTCTGAAAAAGCATCGGATAATAATTCATTTTAAATAACCGGAAAAGAATATAGTCATGAACCTCGTTTTAAACAATACTGAAGTACCTTGCAGCGTGATCGGCATGAATTCTGCAAACGGTTATAAATCTCGGTGAGAGGTTATAAGTCCGGCAACTTTTTAAAGAGATAGAACGTCTTTAGAACGCTATTTGTTTTGTTCACAAACCCGGAGTAAAAAATGAAAAAGTCGCTTTATTTCTGCTTCCTCCTATTAATTCCCTATAGCCTCTCTGCCAAGCTTTCCGATGAAGTTTTAAATAGGCTTCGTTCCCGCGAAACACACGCAGTGCGGTTGAATGAACAAAAAATCGAGGTTGATGGAAGGTTGGATGAAACAGTCTGGAATTCCTCAAATTGGAATGGAGATTTTATTCAGCGAAATCCAAATGAAGGATCTCCGGTCAGTTTTCGCACCGAATTTGCAGTCGTTTATGACGAAAATTTTTTATATGTTGCAAGCAGGGCATACGATCCGGAACCACAGAAAATAATTGCGATTTTATCTCGGCGTGATGATTATACAGAATCTGACTGGATGTATATTTCTATCGACAGTTATGATGATAATCGAACGGCGTTTGAATTTGGGTTGAGTGCGGCCGGTGTTAAACATGATATTCGGCGGTATGATGATGAAAATATGGATGAGAGCTGGGATGCTGTTTGGGATGGAAAAGTTCAGATTGATTCACTGGGTTGGACGGCCGAATGGCGGATACCATTTCGAGAGTTGCGGTTTTCATCCGGAAAGGAAATGGCCTGGGGACTTCAGTTCTATCGTGAAATTCCACGTCAGAACAATGAACTTGCCGTTTGGAATTTCTGGTCGCAGGCCGACGACGGATTTGTTTCCCGATATGGCTCGCTCAAAGGGCTGGGCGGAGTGCAGGTTCGTAAGCCGATCTATCTGATGCCTTATCTGGCGAATCGCGGTGATATATCCGAGAATTTGGTAAATTCCGCCCATCGTAAAAATTACGATTTGCTGATGAATGTGGGCGGCGATGTCCGATATAGTAGTCCGCTGGGGCTGACACTGAATGCAACTATCAACCCGGATTTTGGACAGGTGGAAGCAGATCCGGCTGATTTCAATTTAACTGAATTCGAAACATACTTTTCAGAGAAACGGCCGTTCTTCATGGAAGGCGCAAACATTTTGAGATATTCGTTGGGTTTTGGCGATGGTGATAACCAGAACAATTCGTTATTTTACTCACGCCGGATTGGACGCACACCACAAGGATGGGCGATTCAGGATCCGAACAAATCAGTGGTTAGTATTTCACGTCCGGAAGGTACGAATATTCTTGGAGCAGTCAAGGTAACCGGAAAAACAACCCAAGGGCTCTCTCTTGGTTTGATGGAAGCGGTAACGACTGAAGAAAACGCTATTGTGTATTATGACGACGGTAGCAAAGATAAGTCTGTTATCGAACCCAAAACCAATTATGCTCTTGCACGTTTTCAACAGGATTATAACAATGGACAAACCAGTATCGGCGGGATTCTTACCGGCGTCAATCGTAAACTTAACAGAACCGGTATTAATTATCTGACCGAAGCGGCGTATACAGGAGGCTTGGATATCGATCATGACTTTTTCGACCGGAAATATTCATTTCAAGGTGCAGTGGCTTTTAGCCATATTCAAGGTGATACTCTGGCAATTCAGCGTGCCCAGAAAAATGCTTCCAGATATTTTAACCGCGTCGATGCGGAACATCTGGAATACGATCCGCAGGCGACAAGTCTTTCCGGTTATGCCATGAAAGCAATAGTTTCAAAAAATGAAGGACACCTCCGTGCGGCGCTGGGAACATTGGCATCCAGCCCGGGTTTTGAGATCAATGATCTCGGGTTTTTGCAGGAAGTGGATAATATTAATCAATTTTTATGGATGCAATATTATCTATGGGAGCCGACTAAATTTTACCGGAACTTGCGTGTCAATTTGAATCAGTGGATGGACTACGACTTTGGTGGCGTGCGCAAATCATTTGGTGGTAATGTCAACGCGCATGTTGTTTTTCTCAACAATTGGGATGCCGGTGGCGGTCTCAATCGTTATTTACATGGAATGAATCCAAGTTATAACCGTGGAGGTCCAGCCATTTGCACTCCGGATGGATATGGTTGGTGGATGTACGTCGATTCGGATGCGCGGAAAAACCTGATCTTTGGCTTACAATACACAGGATCATATAATTCTGACAATGTTCGAATGGTTGGTCTTTATCCGACGATCGAGTGGCGTCCGAGAAAAAACCTAAAGTTTTCATCGGAATTCTCGATTGAAAAATTCAACGATACATGGGCTTGGATCGGTTCGGCAACCGACCTGAATTCTGAAAAACAATTCATTTGGGCATCACTGAACCAAAAAACCTTCGCTGTGACATTTCGCGCTGATTTAACGATTTCTACAAATCTATCGGTTCAGTACTACGCTCAGCCTTATTTCACAGCCGGGAATTACTTCGATTATAAAGAATTGGCAGATGCACGAAATGTAGATTTTAATAAACGTTTTACTATGTTAAATAATGAAATTATTTATGATGAGTCAGTCGGAAAATATATTGTGGATCATGGAAATGACGGCACCACAGACTATTCTTTCCGAGGACAGGAAGACTTCAATTATAAGCAATTCCGATCAAATCTTGTCTTACGCTGGGAGTATATGACCGGATCGGTCGTGTATTTTGTTTGGTCTCAGGGTTTAACAGATTACGAAACTTTCAAACGGTTTGACCTTCCCAAAGATACCAAACGGCTGTTCGGAACAGCAGGAGACAATGTTTTAATGGTAAAGATCAGTCAATTATTGACCTTATAAATATCTCCTCTAAATGAAAAACGAAGTCCGTCGTGAGGTAATTCATGACGGACTTTTTGTCATGTAATGAAGGAGTAGGTTTTTCAAGATAATTCTTGACATCATAGTAAATTTTATTTAAAATTCTGGCCAAGTACTACGGTACAGAGTTATTAGAAATTTGAAAATAGTATGAGTTTTGAGTAATGATTTGTCCTTGTTAAAGCGGAGTTGATCGGGACAAACATTAGCGGGTTGTGAGAGAGTTTTAAATTTCTTTACAGGGAGGCGAAATGTTTCATCCAATTAAACGATATGCGAGCCGATCGTTTTTTGCTTGTTGCATCATTTTGAGTCTTTTCGGAAGCTTATGGGCTGATTATGGGAAAATCGTTGGGCGGGTGACGGATAAAAAGACAGGTACACCACTTCCCGGGACAAATGTCATGATCGAGAGTATTTGGGATAACGGGAAAGTAGTTCAGATTGAAAATAAACAAGGAGCCTCCTGCGACGAGGATGGCAGGTTCGTCATTCTAAACATATCGCCGAATATTTATAACATTAAAGCGACAATGATTGGTTACACACCCCTTCAGATTGAACAGGTAGTTGTCAATATCGACCGCACGATCACCGTAAATTTTGAGTTGGAACAGGCATCGATCGAGATGGAGGCTGTTCGAGTCGTCGCCCAAAGAGAAGTGATCAAACCGGATGTTTACGGAACGCAGGAAGTCATCAACGTCGATCGCCTGAGTGAGACGCCGATTATGCGTGTTGATGAATTCGTTGGCAAGATCAAAGGCGTCGATCTCGTTGCAGATAATGATGGCAATGGATTGAGCGTGCGTGGTGGCGAAGTGCGTGAAACCGATGTTCGCATCGACGGTATGTCAGCCCGGGATCCGAGGTCCGAAAACTCCTATCTATCTTTGAATTCGACCTCCGTCGCCGAACTTCAAGTATTGACTGGCGGATTCGAAGCGAAATATGGCGGTTTTCGTTCCGGATTGGTCAACGTCGTTACCAAAGAAGGAAGCCGTGATAAAATCAGCGTTTCGTTTAAAGTGGACTATACGCCAACGAACGATTTTAAATACTTTGGAACTAATCAGTGGAGTGAAGATTCATGGGTTTACAAGATTTTTGCCGATACCAACTATAAGTATATCGATCCGCGCGACGGAAAAACGAAAACGGTCTGTTACGACGGATTTGCGATGGATGCGAAAGGACAACCTATCGATTCATTAATTCCAGAGGGTGTTCCTGATGTGTTTTGGACGTTTAAAGGTTGGAACAATAAAAATGAAGGCACCAAGAATTATGAAAAAATTGGGCTCATCATTCCGCGTACAAAAAGACTGACTGCCGAGCAAAAACGCAAACTCTGGGAAACGCAACATCCACTTTATAAATATGCTACCAAACCGGATATGTACATTGAAGGTACCATGACGGGGCCGGTTCCCGGAAGATGGATTCCTTTGATCGGAAACGTGCTGGAAAAATCCACGTTCATGTTAGGCGGAAAATATGAAAACACTCAATTCGCATTTCCCATCGGGCCGCGGGACGCATATGTAGATTATAACGGGCAGTTGAAAATAACTACGGCCATTTCACCGAAAACGAAAATATCAACCAATGCACTTTATGCCAAGGTTGAAACGAACACCGGAGACCGTCCGACGTCGATGGGCGGCGCTCTGCTCGATTATTCCAGCCGGTTCAATTTCCTCAGTAATACACAGAGTTCGGTGCAACAACAGGCACGAATTCTCGGGAGCGGCGACGGTTATGTGAACATGTTCAACAGAAGCCGTCTGCAATATCTCGATCAACGTTGGTTGATGAGCGGAATTAAACTCAATCATACGATTTCTTCGAAAGCGTTCTTCACGCTCGAAGCGCAATACACTTATCAGGATAACGAAATCCAGCCGTATTCTTCAGACACATCGAATGCGGATAATTGGGTTTGGGTGGATACGACGCAAGGGAGAAGTTGGCGTGCGCTGATTTTTCCAAATATTGGTACTCCGAGCAGTTCGACGAACCTACTTCAGGATATCAACGATCTGTTCAGGATTTACGGCGGACTTCAACAAGTCGATTCATCCTATTCATGGACTTTCAATCTCAGAGGTGATCTGACAGCCCAAATGGGCAGATTTCATCAGATTGAAGCAGGATTCGCATTTAAGTACTCATACTCATTTGTTTATTCGGGGACTTGGTACCAATCCGAAAAACTGTGGACACCCGGTATTCCGGACGCCTGGCAATACTACAAAATCGCACCGATCGATGCGGGTTTGTATCTCCAGGATAAACTCGAGTTTGAAGGAATGATTGCATCGGTTGGTCTGCGTGCAGATTATTTTAACCCACAGAAGCCATCTTACGAAGTCAGTTTTCCACTCGACGAGGATTATTCGGGTCTTTATTCTGAAGTCTATGATTATTTAACTGGCGAATGGGGAAGCTACGAACGGTGGCTGGTCTTTCGCGAATTGATGGGCGATCCGCCCGGTTGGCCTGAAAAGAAGATTCGACAACAGTTGAAAATATCTCCCCGCCTTGGTGTTTCCTTTCCAATAACAATCAATAGTAAGTTATATTTCAACTACGGGCATTTTTACCAGCGTCCGAATATCACTTTTCTGTACAATTTAGGAATTTCACAGATAGGTGCCGTTGTTCCTTCGACTAATCTGGAAATGGGAAAGACGGTTGCCTATGAATTTGGTTATGAACAACGATTCCTGCGAAATTTCCTTTTCAACACGACGATGTATTATAAAGACGTGAAAAACGATCCGCTCAGCCGTCACTTTATCGATTACTGGCAGGAATTTGAAGTCGCTCTTTACTATCCGGATGGTTATTCGGATATTCGTGGTATCGAGGTTAGACTTGAAAAATCTATTGGACAGTTTTTTACGTTCTGGGCGAATTATGAATATATGCTTCAGAGTTGGGGGCAACATGGTCTGAGTTATGTTTATGAGAACAGAATTCTTGCCATCGATGAGGAACGAAGCGCGAACCTGACAGTAACGGAACCTATACCGAAAGCTCATCTCAATGTGAACTTTCATACGCCAAGAAAATGGGGCCCGAGATTGTTTGGCCTCAAACCCTTGGCTGGATTTGTCTTTAATTTTATGGTCGATTGGAAGGATGGCGGAAGAGCAACCATTCTGACCGATCCGATAACAGGTATTGCAAAAAAGGTTGATATTGTGGACTATTCCAATATCGATTTGCGTGCATCAAAAGCGTTTCAGGTTGCAGGCGTGAATCTGGAATTTGTCGTGACAGTCGCCAATTTATTGAACGAAAAACGGCTTTACACCAGTGCGTTTACAACGACACAGTATAGTCGATACAAAGAGTCCCTGCATTTCCCATTTGAATCGGGTGAACAGCATGGACATGACAAATGGGGTGAATGGGACAAAGATTATATCGATCTCGGATGGTTTCAGACACCGCTGTTCCTGAATCCCAGACGTGTGCTGGTCGGATTAAGAGTGAATTTCTAATGTACGAACGCATTGACAATGCACATGAATTAGGAGAAGGAAATGAATTGGATCAATAAAAAATCGGCAGTCATAGTTTTGTCTGTATTTTTTCTTTTTGTCAATTTCCAAATGGCGTTCGGACAGAGAAAAGAATCCGGACGTCCGATGTTTATTAATGTCAACGCCATTAAACTGGATATGAAAAAAGTGGCAGGAGAAGGGCAATTCACGACCCAGTACAGTTGGAGATTGACGGACGGAGAGGTCTCGAATGAGATTTGGCAATATCCTCAGGATGAATGGCATTCACGTTTGTTGTACCAAATTTTTAACCCGATTTGTCCGGACGATGATGGCTTCACTGACAATTTTGGTGTTAAAAAAATCATCCCGGAAACATTTGTCAGCAACGGAAGAAACGTATTTTCTCAGGAAATTCGTCGCTATCGTCCGCCAAACATCACGGTGGACGGCATTGCACAAAATCAGGAATACACATGGGAGACGGATCCGAATTTAAAATCTGATATATGTGCGGTTTGGGAAGACATCATTCCGTTTTGGGGAATCCGAACTCATATCGAAGTATACGGATTCAGTCATCCGCTTCATGATAATTATCTGATTTGGAAAGCGACTTACCGATTTACAGGCGAGACGAAGACACCCATTCAAAGTCCCGACTCCAGTGATATGTTTCCCGATCAGACGATGCGAATCTGGTGGCCGCTTTCATTTAGTTTCGGCCCGTCCAAAGCGGGTGAATACGCCACAACGGGTGGTTTTGGGTATGAAGGACAGGATGATCTGGATAGCTGGTTTGCCAAACCATCAGCTTTGTTACCCGGTAACAACCGTGATTCGTTATATGTCGCCTACTATTGGGACTATAAGACACCAGGGACATCGACCTATATTAATGGTAGTTCCGATGATACAGGCGATCCGGATCGGATATCAGGGCATTTGCTATCCAGTCAAATCCCCGGCTTCGCTCTTCTTCACGCCGCAAAAAATAGCTTCGAAACAACCGATGATGACCTAGCTCAACCCTACTCAATGGCACACGCTACTATTGAAAATGATTTATGGGGGCGGCGTGATTTCGGATTAAGAGATACTTATATCGGTCATGATGCGCTGGGGAAATTTCCGTTGGATCCGATAACGGAAGGAGAAATTGCAGATAATGGCTATCAGAAAGGGCCGATGCGGTTCATCAGTATCGGTCCCTATGAACTTGAAAAACGGTCGAATCCTAATGAATGCGATTCAATCTGCGCCGTCTATGCCATTGGAACCGGTTCGATTTCATGGACCGCTGCCGACACGATTGGCTATCAGTGGCTGAAACAACCTGACGCTTCGAATATCGTCACCGATTCTATAAAAAATGCGATCATCATGACTGGTAAAGATTCACTCTTTCAAGCAATGGATCGGGCAAATTGGGCTTGGCATCGCGGGCTCGATATTCCAGATCCGCCGCCATCGCCGGATATGATCGTGACAAGCGATGCCGATAGAGTTGTGATTTCATGGTCTTATCCAAGTTCATCCTACTATAGAGATCCGGATACAGGTATAGATGATTGGTACGCCTGGCGCGTCTATCGAAAAAAAGGCGCCGCATGGGTCAATGATCCCGAAGATAAGCAGAGCGGAGAAACGTGGAAATTGATCTTTGAGACGACCGACCGGAACGCACTTATGTACGTTGACGAAAACGTGACGCGCGGAGTCAGCTATTACTATGCAGTGACTGCCGTGGATAACGGAACTCAAAACCCGGATGACATCGTTCCGAATATGAAACTGGAAAGTTCGCGTTATTTGACCCGTTCGGCGTTGCCGGCGATCCCCTTCAAGGCAGGTCTTTCGGTCTCAAATATGATACGCGTCGTTCCCAACCCGGCAACTATCAATGCCGGCGGATTGGGTTTTCCCGGAAACGAAAATCAGATATTATTTGCCAATCTTCCATACATTTGTAATCTAAAAGTCTATACGGAAACGGGTGACTTTATCACAGAAATCGATCACCTCGGTACCGATCAGGAAATTTGGGGACAACGAACGGATTCTAATCAGTATGTCGCCAGCGGGATTTACATTCTTGTGGTGACCAAAGCAGAATCTGTCGACGGGAAGAAACTGCCGGACCAGTATGTTAAATTCGTATTGGTTCGATAGGAGGATATGATAATGAAAAACCATAGATATTTATCCGGGATTTTTATACTTTTGACGGTTTGTGTTTGGATTGGTGTGGGCAGAGCGGATTTCGTGAAAAAAGGTCAGGTCGGTTTTCGTTTCCTTGAGAATCCGGTTTCAGCCGAAGCGATCGGTAGAGGCGGTTTGGGATTGATTACATTCCGGAATTCCAATACTGTCTTTTGGAATCCGGCAGGACTCGGTTGGATTGAAGGAAAATACGATTTCAACGCGAACTATACGAAAGGTATCGCCGACATCAATTATAGTTCATTTGTTGGCGCGGTCAATTTCGGCAAGATCGGTGTCATTGCCATCGATCTGCTTAGTATGGATTACGGTGAATTTCAAGGAACTCGCCGCGCGAATAACGATCAGGGATTTGAAGATACAGAACCGTTTTCTCCTACTGCTTATTCACTCGGTTTGACCTATAGCCAAAAAGTCAGCAATCGTTTTTCATACGGTGTTCGTGTTAAATATGTCGTTCAGGATCTGACCAGCGCCTGGGTTGGGCTCTACGGAACCGATGTCGACGATACCAATCTTGTCATCAAGCAAAGAAGTTATTCGGCGACCGAACCTTCCGTCGATGTCGGAACGACCTACGATTTTCTCAAAAACGGTATCCGGTTCGGCGCGGTCATCCAGAATTTCTCCCGCGAAGTCCGCTATGAACGAGAGAAATTTCCTCTTCCGTTTTCAGTAAGTTTCAGTATAGGAATCAAACCGCTCACGTTCTTTTTACCGGACGAATCTATTCATTCACTGATGCTTGGATTTGAGACAAATCACCCGCGTGATTATCGGGAAAAAATAAGAGTCGGCGCCGAGTACACTTTTCAGAATTTGCTGATCCTGAGAACCGGCTATATGGCAAATTACGATGAGCGGGGCTGGACTTTCGGCATGGGTGTCCGGCAGGTATTTTCAGGAATTAAATACAGAATCGATTACGCATATCAGGACTTCGGTATTTTTAATGGAATTCATACATTCACGATCGGACTTACTCGTTGATATTGACAACGAGATACCGGTTAAATTATAGGTTTAATCGTTAAAAAACCGAAATCTCATTGATGTTTTATTGATAAGGAAATGTAATGACCGCGAAACGACATAGAATTTGGATATTTACATTGATTGCAGTCGCGATGCTGACGTCGATGCCATCATTGATGAATGCCACGGAAAATGAAGTTTTCATTCGCGCCAATCAAGTTGGTTATCTTCCGGACGAAGAGAAAGTCGCCATCGCTTTCTCGACGGCTCCCCTGATCGATCAAAAATTTGATCTCATTGATGCTATCACCGGAAAGGTCGTATGGTCATCTCCTAAAATCGGCGCTTCCGTCGGAACTTATGGGAATTATCCTTACAATTATTTGCTCGATTTTTCAGCAGTTCAAACTCCCGGCAGATATAAAATCCGATTGAAAACCGCCAACGTGATTTCTCTTCCGTTTACGATCGGAAAGAACGCTTATGACGGTTATCAGGAATTCATCGTCCGATACATATCGCAACAGCGATGCGGTTACAATCCGGCGCTCGATCAGGTCTGCCATCGAAAAGATGGGCGAACGATGTATGGACCTATGCCGGACAGCACGTACATCGACGCCAGCGGCGGCTGGCACGACGCGGCGGATTACCTGCGGTATTTGATGACGTCGGGAAATACAGTGTGTCGTTTGCTGTTCGCTTACAAGCAAAACAAGACGAAATTCACGGATGTGGTCGATGAATGGGGACACTCCGGCTCGAACGGCATTCCGGATGTTTTGGACGAGGCGAAGTGGGGACTCGACTGGATGCTGAAAATGCATCCGAAACCCGATCAACTATTCCATCAGGTCGCCGACGACCGCGATCACATCGGATTCAAACTTCCTTATTTGGATACAGCTGATTATGGTTGGGGAAAAGGCGGATACCGGCCGGTTTACTATGCGACCGGGAAGCCGCAGGGATTGAAAAAATTCCAAAATACGTCCACCGGGATTGCAAATCTTGCTGGTCGATACGCTGTGGCAATGGCGATGGCTTATGATATCTGGAAGAACGAATTGAAAGACTTAAACTTTGCCGAACGGTGTCTGAAAGCAGGAATCGAGGTTTATGAAATGGGCTTGAAACAGCCCGGCTGTCAGGAAGGGACGCCCTGCACGCAACCGTACCGGTACTATGAAAACACCTGGGCGGACGATATGGAATGGGGCGCAGCGGAACTATTTAAGGCGACCAATCAGAAGAAGTATCTGGAAGAAGCCAGGATCTTTGCAAAGATGATCCAATCAACATCATGGATGGGCGCAGATACAGCCCGGCATTACGAATTTTATCCGTTCATGAATATGGGACATTACGCGCTTTTCGAGGTTACCGAACCATCGTTCCGCGATACGCTCATCGGCTATTACCGTTCAGGTATCGAAGCAGTTCAAAAACGCGCGCAATCGAATCCGTATTTCGTCGGGATGCCTTTTATCTGGTGTAGCAATCACCTGGCGGCGGCGTTTGTCACGCAATGTATCCTGTATGAAAAAATGACCGGCGATAAGCAGTTCCGATCTGTCATGTCAGCGCACCGCGATTGGCTTTTAGGCAGAAATCCTTGGGGCGTCAGCCAGTTTGCTGACATTCCGGAAAAAGAAGGCAACACACCGCTTTATCCGCATTCCGTTATGACCGGTTTAAATCAAAGGATTACCGGCGCGATGAATGACGGACCCGTTTACGCCTCGATTTATAATAGTCTCGCTGGAATCCGATTGGTCAATCCTGATTCGTATGCAAAATTCCAGTCCGATCTGGTCGTATATCATGATGATGTTGGTGACTATTCGACCAATGAACCGACGCTGGATGGAACCGCCGAAGCGCTATTCTTCATCGCGACTTTCGGAAATGAATAATCGCTCGGCGACTTAATTGCCAATCAATTGAACGATCTGAGATTCCGTAATCTTTCGGGAATATTTTAGTTTAACTAAATTGCTTTTAGCTGTTAAAACCGACGTCTGCGCGTTCATCTGATCCAATATCGTGACGAGACCGAGTTCGTATTGGCGTGTGACAAGTTCGAGGTCTTTTTGGGCGGACGAGAGATTTTTCTCCTGAATGGAAATCAACGAATTATATGTTTCCAGGTTGGAATAATAAGAAGTCAGTGTTTTCCGTAGGTCTTGCTTTAACTGTGTGATTTCAAGATCGATTTTATCCACGTCCAGTTTGCTTTTTTGAACATCTTTTCGCTTGTTGAATCCGTCGAAAATCGGGATGCTGGCTGAAATACCGATTGAATTAGACAAGTTGGATGATGTACTGCCGGATCCACTTTTTCCGATGGAATAATTCGCCGAGATCGAGGGCAGAAAGGATTCACGGGAAATCTGTACATTCAATTGTTTGACTTTCCGGTTCTGGGTGAGCACAATGAGTTCCCGGTTTTTTTCAAGCATTGTATTTTCTGCCGTTTTGAGATCGGGAACTGCGATGACTTCCACATCGACTTTTTCAAGTGCAATTTCAGTGTTTGGCTCACGTCCCAACAAGGTGAGCAGGTTCCGTTGCTGATTGGTACGATTCATTTGTTCGTTTACAAGCAGACTTTCAACTTCGCCTTTCTGAACTTCCGATTTCAGAACATCGGATTCCGTTTTGATACCCAACTTATACATTGCCTGAATTTTACGGATATTTTCGTCGTCGGCGAGAATATTTTCCTCATAAACCACCTTTAATGCATCGGAATTGAGAATGCCATAATAAGCGGATTCGATCTCTTGTCTGACCTGAGATGCGAGATCATCCGAATTCGTTTTAGCGAGACTTTCCTGAATTTTAGATATTTTGATGTTCGTCAGAAGGCCGGGCTGATAAATCGACTGGTTGATCCCGCCACTCATACTCCAGCCCGAAATCCATGAATTCTGAGATGAATTTTTCTGTCCATTTCCGGAAGCGGAAGCGCTTACCGAAGGAAGAAGCGACGAGTAAGCCTGTCCGGTTTCGATCTGCGATTGCTGAACGGAGATCAAACTTTCGCGAATCGACGGATTGTTATGCAACGCCTCATCGATTGCCTGCTGTAGAGTCAGCGATTCGGCTTGTATTGTTCTAATCGATAGAAATAAAATTGAGATAATAAATAGGTATCTTTTCATGAGTTCCTCTTAGAATTATTCGTAACGCAATGCGTCGATTGGATTCAGATTAGCGGCTTTGCGAGCGGGGTAAAATCCAAAGAAAATGCCGACTGAACCCGAAAACGCAAATGCGAGAATAACGATAAACGGTTTGATAACGGTTCGCAATTCTGTAAAATTATTTAGAATTCCAGAGATCAATAACGCAAGCAGAATGCCGATGATTCCGCCAAACAGGCTAAGAACAACGGCTTCCGATAGGAATTGGACTAAAATGTCGTTGGCTCGTGCTCCAATGGAAAGACGAATTCCGATCTCCCGTGTGCGTTCGGTAACTGAAACGAGCATAATGTTCATGATTCCAATGCCGCCGACAATTAGCGAAACGCCCGCTACTGCTCCCAACAGAAGTGTCATTGTACGGGAAGTTTCAGACGCCATATCCGTAATTTCCGTCTGATTCGTGATCGTGAAATCGTCGTCGTCTCCTTCATCGAGTTTATGAGCTTCCCGAAGAATGCTTCGGATTTCCGCCTGTGCCGCATCCATTTTATCAGTGGAAACCGCTCCGGCGTTGATCATATCGATAAATTGTCGTCCCTTGAGACGGTACAAAACGGTTGTTGATGGCGCGAATATAATGTCATCCTGATCACTGCCCATCGCGTTTTTACCCTTTTCTTTCAAAACACCGATCACGATAAACGGCGTATTTCGGATACGAATCGTCTCACCCGTCGGATCCTGTCCCGGAAAAAGTTCGTCTGCAATCGTCTTGCCAAGGATTGCGACCTTTTTACAAACCTGGACATCTCTTTCAGTAAAAATCTCGCCGTATTCCAGACCCCACTCGCGGAGATCGAAATACTGGGGCGATACGCCGTTGATGGTTGTGTTCCAGTTCGTTCCGCCGCCGATTACCTGGCCGCCGCTTCGGACGATTGGTGACACGTCTTTCACGAGTGTAGCCTGTTCGGCAATTTTCTCAGCGTCCTTTAATGTGAATCGGTTGAAACTGCCTGCGCCCTGGCTGACACCGCCCGATTTACTTATGCCTGGAAAAATGACGATCAGATTGGTGCCGAGCGACGCGACCTGTTCTTCGATTTTTGCCTGCGATCCCTGACCGACTGCTACCATGACAATTACAGCGCTGACGCCAATGATAATTCCAAGGGAAGTCAAAAGGCTCCGCATTCGGTTCTTCGCGATGCTTTTCAGTGCAACTTTTATAAGATTATTAATTCTGTTCATAAATTTCCTCTGTTGCAGATCCGTTCGCTTTATACTGAACCAAATCTGCTTGCGCATTCCGGCGATTCTGGATAATCCAGTCCCTGCGGATGTGACCATCGCGCATTTCAACTATGCGAGTGGCGTAATCGGCAAAATCGCGTTCATGAGTGACCATTACAATTGTAATTCCTTCCTGATTTAGTGTCTGGAACAAACTGAAAATTTCAATTGAATTCAGACTGTCCAAATTTCCGGTCGGTTCGTCCGCCATCAGGATTGACGGCTGAGTGACCAACGCTCTGGCAATGGCGACACGCTGTTGTTGTCCGCCGGACAATTGATTAGGAAGATGGTTCATTCGATCTGTGAGACCAACACGCTCAAGCGCGCTTTTGGCCGCTTTATGCGGCTCCTTAATCCGGTTATACCGATCGTACATCAATGGCAATTCGACATTTTCCAATGCCGTTGTTCTGGCAAGGAGGTTAAATCCCTGAAAAACGAAGCCGATTTTTTGGTTACGAATTTCTGCATACTCGTTTTTATCGAGTGAATTGACGTTTTTTCCATCCAAAAAATAATCGCCGGAAGTCGGTTGATCCAAACATCCGAGCATGTTCATGAGCGTCGATTTACCGGATCCGGATGCACCCATGATGGCGACGAATTCGCCGCGTTGAACCGTCAAATTGATTTCTTTGAGTGCGTGAACACGAACGACTCCCATTTGATAAACTTTTGTCAGATTTTTTGTTACGATGACATTTTCAACATTTTCCATTTCAATTCTTACTCCTGTTGGTTTCCTTGATTGAAGTGATGTGATCATTAAAATGGAGGTGGTCCGCCAAAGCCCGGTCCACTTTGTCGCGTACTATTTGAACTTGAGTTTGTTGATTCACCCGAACTTGTTACGCTTGTGACAATCTGTGTACCTTCGGCGAGACGGCGTGATTCAACAATTTCTGTATATTTGCCGTCACTGATGCCAGTGCGAATCATGTCCAGTTGAAGGTTTCCGTCAGCATCTAAAAACCAAATTCTTCCGATGTCTTCCGGGACAGAATTAGTCACTGGCTGTTGAACTTTCTCGTCGGTAGCGGTTGATAATTTTGGACTATCGGGACGCGCAAACTGTCCCGTAGCGGAAGAATCCGGTCGTAGTGGTCTCTGTTCGGGCATATTCTTTCGGAGAGATTCCATCATCTCGTTCGTCGGCTGGATTTTCAGCGCCAGATTCGGAACCAGCAAAACGTTCTCTTTATGTTCGATTAAAAAGTCGATTGTTGCCGTCATTCCGGGAAGCAGAAAATGTTTCTCGTTAGTCGCATCAAGAACAACGGTATAATTGACGACGTTCGAAACTGTTTCCGGTTGAAGCCAAATTTGACGGACGACTCCGGTGAAAGTTTCATCAGGATAACTTTGAACGGTGAATCGCGCATTCATACCGACTTTGATGGAACCGATGTCACTCTCATCGACGAGTGCGCGAATTTCCATTTTGGTTAAATCTTCGGCGATTGTAAACATAGTTGGTGTCGTAAAACTTGCGGCAACGGTCTGTCCTTCTTCGACGTTTCGATAAATTACTTTTCCATCGATTGGAGATTTGACGTAAGCATATTTGAGTTCCTTAACTGCCTTATCCAGCGCGATTCGGGCGGTTTTTAACGATGCTTCTGTTGTTTTTTTATCTGTCTTTGATTGGATAAAATCCTGTTCGGAAATTAATTTTTGCGTGTACAGGTCGCTGTTTCGGTCATATTCATATACACTCTGGTCGTATTGTGCCTGCACGCGTTGAAGGTCGGATTCTGCCTGTCTGACGGTTACTGCCAGTTTCGTCGTGTCGAGAATTGCCAGTACCTGATTTTTCTTCACATCATCGTTGAAATCAACGAACAAGTGATCGATAATGCCAGAAACCTGTGTGCCGACTTCGACTGTTCCTCTGGCTTTGATGGTTCCGGTTGCAGAGACTGTATTTTCCACATTCCCTCTGGTAATTTTGGCATAGGTAAATTGCGATTCTGATTTGTTCTTTTCGCGAGAAAAAATAAACAAGCAGACAAGTCCGATTATCAATACGGTTGTTGGTATCATCCATTTTTTCTTTTTCATTATCTCTTCCTTTTATGTTGACGGTTCTTCATTTTTCAATTTCACTCAATAGACAATCCGAAAATGGCTTTTATTCCGGCTCGACGGTCGATTTGAAAAAAATGATGTATAGATCGGAAAAGCGGAATATATTTATCGGTGCAAATGTCTAAGAGAAGTATGAAATAGAATCGGAGAAATTAGAAATTTGAATGATAATGAGGCGATACAGGCGTGTTTGTCAGGTAATTCAGACGCATTTGCGGAGATTATTCATCGGTATGAATCGAAAATTGCAGGAACAGTCATTGGGATGTTGGGCAGATGCCCCGAAGCAGAAGATGTTGGTCAGGAGACTTTTATCAGGTTCTATAACAATTTAAAGAATTTTCGCGGAGAATCATCTGTGGGAACCTATTTAACCCGAATTGCCATGAACCTTTCGCTCAACGAACTAAAACGTCGTCAGCGGCATTCTTCACGAATCATATCTATCGACGATCCCGATGTTTCCAAGAACCTGCATGAAAACCGGAACCACCTCGACGTTGAAGAAACGCGTGATATAGTTCAGTGGGCAATCAGTCAGTTGGAACCTAAACTTCAATCCACACTGGTTCTACGACTGATGGATGAATGTTCGACCGAGGAAACAGCCGTGATACTTCAACTACCGATCGGAACGGTGTTGTCCAGATTATCACGTGCAAAAAAGCAATTAATAAAAATTTTAAAACCTTATCAGGAGAATTTATGAGAAAAAGTCGTGCGCAAAAATTGTTGTTCCAATCTTTCGATCTGGATTTAGAACTCCGAGAGAAAAGACTGCTGGAAGAAGCGCTCGCAGAATATCCCGAATTGATCGAAGAGAGAAAACATCTTGAATCCATTTATCGAAAAGCGCTAATTAGAAAAACAACCTCGTTCAGCCCGTGGTTCGTTGATCGGACGATGAATCGGATTCGGTCGCTGTCGAATCTGGAAAAAAGCATAGATATTTCTGTGGGTGTATTTTTAACGGCATTTCGGAGAGTTGCGTTGATCGCTTCCGTAATGGTTGTACTGATACTCGCTTTTAATGTCAGTACATCCGCTGAGTCCAGTCTGGCGTCTGTTATTGGCATCCCGAATACCTCAATGGAAGAGATGGTTGACCCAATCAATTATTTTATGACGGAGTAAAAATTATGAAATTAACTACAAAAACAACGTTGTTACTGATCGGAGTCCTGATCATTGGAATCATAATCGGATCTGTTGCTGTTTCCAGCTATCTGCGTTTTCGTCATGAGCGAAAATTTGCCGAGTTCCGGCGCGGTGAAGGATTTGTCTCCGAAATGGAACAGATTATTGATCCCAAGCCGGAGCAAAAGGATCAAATACATTTGATTCTGGTGAAACACTCGGAATGGATTCAGAAATTTAGTGAAGAACAATTTCGGATTTTCGTTGCAAGCCTCGATACATTGAATCAGGAACTGTCTGAAGTTCTAACACCGGAACAGATGAAGCGCTTTGAACAGCGAATGGAACAAATCCGTAATCGACCGCCGAAACCCGATGATCGTCGTCCCGGGCGTCACCCTGGTCCGCCTCCACCACCTCCGCCGCCTGAAGAATAAAATTTCCATTTGGAATCCGAATTGAAGGGAATATTTAATGTTCAAATCAATAGAGAAAATAGTTGGAATAAAATGAAAAATCGAATTGTCTAATATGTGTTTTATGAAAATTAAGAGTCAGTAAAAAACTAGAATTGAAACTGTACGCCTCCGTGTACACTCCGAGAAAAGAGGGCAACTTCCGGTTGCCCTCTTGCTGTATAAAAACGTATTTGAAAGGTATGAAAATGAAGAAAATAATTTTTCTTGTAATTCCTTGTCTGGCTTTTGTGACGACGTTATTAAGCGGATGTAAAGAATCCCAAATATCGAGTGTCTGGAACGATAAGAAAGTCATTATCGATGGAAAAGGCAATGAATGGCAAAGTGGAATTAAGTGGAACGAAAAACAAAAATTCGGTTACAGTGTAGCGAATGATTCGAGCAATCTCTACTTTTATTTAACTTGTACCGATCGCGATTTGGAAAAACAAATTATGATGCAAGGGCTGTCTTTGACAATTCAACAGAAAGGTTCGAAAGGACGATTGCTGGGAATCAAATTTCCATTAGCAAAGAGCCCGATGGGTGGTGAAATGGGCGAGATGGGGCAAATGGGTCAAATGGGTAGGAGACCATCCCAAAGGCCTGACTCAATGTCCGGAAAACAAAGAGGACAACAGGAAGAACTTTCGAGTATGATGGATGACATTCAAACTGAAATGATTGTTCTCGGACCCGGAAAAGATGATCAACGAATTCTTCCCTTGATCAACAAGCAAGGACTTGCCGTCAAGATCAGCCGTGATCGGCAGAAGCTGGGGTATGAGATACAAATCCCGCTGAAAATGATTGCCCAGCAACTGAAAACAGAACCGTTATCTCCTAAGAATCCTTTAAAGTTCACGTTAAAGACGGAAAAAGCCGAAAAATCTATGGGACGTCCCGATGGGGAAATGGGTGAAGGATCTCAGGGCGGTGACGGCAGAGGTGGATTTGATGGAGGCGATCCGCCATCAGGCGGTGGAATGATGGGCGGCCAGGGCGGTGGCCCCGGTGGCGGTCAAGGAGGTCCCGGTGGAATGCAGGGTGGCCCGGAAGGCGATTCTCAATCCTCGTTCTCGTTCAAATTTGCTGTTTTATTGACGACTGATAAGTAGATGATTTTTAGAAGTGGGCCGGTCGCAACATTGTG